>JBKJTQ010000219.1:0-5362 GCA_046589895.1 Sphingomicrobium sp. | reverse complement strand
ATCTGCCGGTCGAGCGCTTCCTCGGCATTGCGCTTCGCCTGATCCATCAACTTGCGCCGGTCGCCGCGCTGGGGCCGCGAAATCTCGACCCGGCGCTCGGCCCGTTCGGACAGCGCCTCGGCCATCAGCGCGCCCTCGGCCAGGTCGCGATCGACCAGGATCAGCCGCGGCGGCGGCACGTCTTCGTAAAATTGCATCAGGAAGCCGCTCAGCACCTCGTCCTCGGGCACGTCGGCGGTATGCGCCGGAAAAAAGCTGCGATGCCCCCAATTCTGCCCGCCGCGGATGAAGAAGGACTGGATGCACATCGTCCCGGCCTGGCACGCGAGCGCGAAAATGTCGGCATCGCCAAGCCCTTCGGCATGCACGCTCTGCGATCCCTGGACGTAGGTCAGAGCGCGCAAGCGGTCGCGAATGACCGCGGCAAGCTCGAAATCCTGCTTGTCCGCGGCCTCGGCCATCTGCTTGCCCAGCCGCGCCTGGACCCCGGTCGACTTGCCGGCCAGGAACAGCTTCGAATCCTCGACCAGCACGGCATAATCTTCAGTAGAGATGCGGCCCACGCACGGGGCCGAGCAGCGGCGGATCTGATACAGCAGGCAAGGCCGTGACCGCGACTGGAAAAAGCCGTCGGTACAACTTCTTAACAGGAATAGCTTCTGCAGCGCGTTAAGTGTCGAATTGACTGAGCCGGCGCTTGCGAACGGCCCATAATATTGCCCCTTGGCGCGCCGCGCGCCGCGATGCTTGCGCACCTGCGGGAAGCGATGATCCTCGCGCAGCAGGATGAACGGAAAGCTTTTGTCGTCGCGCAGCAGGACATTATAAGGCGGACGAAAGCGCTTGATCAGCTGCGCCTCCAATAGCAGCGCCTCGGCCTCGGTCTGGGTAGTGACGATCGTCATCCCGCGCGTCTGGCTGACCATCCGCTGAAGCCGCTTGGGCAGCCGCGCGACTTGGGTATAATTGGTCACCCGCTGCTTGAGCGCGCGCGCTTTGCCGACATAGAGGATGTCGCCCCTGGCATCCTGCATGCGATACACACCGGGCCGCGGCGGGAGCGTTTTCAGCACATTGCGGATCGCCGCGACCCCCGCCTCCAGATCGGGCGCATCGCTGCCGCGAACGGTGTAGGTGGCGGCATCCTCGTTGAACCGCGCCGAAGCGCGTGGGTCGTCTGGTCGGTCGGCTTTGCTCACAATAGCGATCTAGGGGCGTTTCCCGCCGATTGCGAGCGTAGCGCAATCAGCCGATCACGCTCGGGTCGACCTTTTTCGGTACGACGATCACCCCAGCCAGCCCGGGCATGCCGAAATGCTCCGCCCAGCGCCGCGGATCGGTGAGATGCCCCGTTCCCCTGGGGACGTAATGGAAGAATATCAGATGGCAGAAATTGGTCGCGGTCCGTTGCGCGATGCGGTCGCGGTAATGCCACTGGCTGCTTCCCGCAAAGACGATCGCCTCACCCTCATGCAAAGTGAAGGGCGTGAAATGATTGTCGGGATCATTGCGGATCGCGGCGTCCCAATCGTCGCCGTCGTGGCGCCACTCCTCGGGCCACGGCCGCACCTGGCTCAGATGGATCGGCCACGGTGCCGACTGTTCGATGCAATAATCGAAGGTCCATTTCGCCGAGGGTGCGTCCATATGCACCGCGCACACCCCCAGATTATTGTACAGACTGAGGAAATTATAGCAGGGCTCGACCGCCTCCCCGACCAGTCCGCCGATGCGGTCGGTCAGCTTGACCTGCAATTCGGTGCAGAGTTCGGCGTCGTGGACGATCAGCCGGCCGAAACTCAGCACCTCATGCCGCTCGCGTGGCGCGCCCGATTCGGCGACGATCAACGCCTTGAGGCGCGCATGATCGTCCGGCGAGAGCATGTCGCGAACCTGCTTGACCTCAAAATCGGGATCGGTGCGTAGCACGTCGAAGCTCGCAACGAACTCGTCGAGCCGCTCGGGATGGTGCGCGAAGACATAATCCTTGGCGCGCACATAGGAAGTCAGCCACGGCGAATCGTACCAGGGATAGGCGGTGCTCACGGTCGAATTCCCAGGTGCTGACTTAACGGCGATCGCTCCTCTTGGCCTATCATCGGCATCATCGGCGGGGAAGCCTGGGCGCGTGGCGTCCATCGATCCGCCGCACGATTTATGTCAGGCCAACACCACCAGTTGGCCACCCAGCAAAAACGGTTTTCGGTGAAGGCGATTGCTCACCCGCTGTTTCAGCGCGCGCGCCTTTCCGACGTAGAGAATAGCGCCCCTGACATTGTGACGACCTCGATACGCAGGCCTCATTGCTTGGCGTAATTGGACGCATAGGCTCGAGCTTCGTTAATTTCGGCACGCGTTCCGTCCGCCATCCTGGTTAGCTTCACCACTTGGTCATAGTAGCTGTGAGCCTTGGCAGCATCACCTGCGACCCGCGACGCGCGCGCAGCGCCATACAGTCCAGCGAGTCGCCTCGGCGCGCGCTTCAAGGCTGCTTCATACTCGATCAGCGCCTCCGCCGGTCGGCCCAGTTCCAGCAACATCTCACCCAGCTGCTCGCGCGCCGGCAGAATCGCGCCGGGCGTGACCGGGTGCTTTTCGGTGGCGTCGTCGAGATCGGCTGCTGCCCGCATGAGGCGGACCGCATCCTCCTTTCGGCCCTCGGCATTGGCCAGCCACGCTTCGGCGATCCGCCGCTCGACCGAAACCTGCGTCCGCCAATCATAGGTCCCCGCAAGAATGATCAGCGATTGCTCGATTGCATTCAATTTCACCACTTCCGTCCGGGCGATGACGGAGTTCCCGCCACGCGCCGCTCCCACGGCACGCGCGAAGTGGATGTGCGCTTGTCCCCAGGGGAAATTCGCGAGCGGCGCGAGGTCGCGAACATTGTCCGGCAACTGGAGCGATGCGGCTTCGCGCCACCGGCGCCGCTCAAGCAGTAGCCGCGCCGGGATAGCGGTTGCCGCATAGGCAACCGAGAAGATCGGCGGGTCGGCGCGCTGGATCGCGTTGAGTTGCGCGAGGACGCGCTCGGCCTGTTCGTCCTGCCCCGTCTGAAGATAGCTGTAGGCGAGATAATCCATCGCATGAAGCCGCTCGCTTGACGAATCCGCGAGGCCTTGGGCTTTGGCGAAGGCACGGGACGCGGACTCCGACGCAATGTTCGATTTGATCGCTTCGTCCCACAGACCCAGCCTGACGAAAATGTGCGAAGGCATGTGCTGTGCGTGCGGTGAGCCCGGCGCAATGCTTGCATAGCGCCGGGCGGCAGGAACCGCGAGTTCCGCCAATGGCGGATAGTCAAAGCTGTGAATCAAATAGTGCGCGATCCCCGGATGGTCTGGGTGAAGTGCCAGCACTCGATTGAGCAAGGCTCCGGCCTCCTTCTCCCTGGCAAAGTCCGGATCCTTGTCCATCGTGCCTGCGGCAATCAGCGATAAAGCATAAAACACTGCCGCCTCCTGATCCTCCGGATAACGTTTATGCAGCTGCTCCATCGCCGCCGAGTAGGCGAGCGCACGAGTCTTGTGGTCTCGTCGTTCTGGATCACGATAAAAGGTTTCGAGCGCGGTGACATAGGCCAGTTCCCGCTCGCTCCCCCGACCCGTCTGGCGCGCCTTGGCGAGGCTATTTTTCCCCTTCCGCAGCTCGGCCGCGCTCGGCGGCGCCCACAGGGGATGGTAATAGCTCATCGCAACGCCCCAGTGGGCGATGTCGCAGCGCGGGTCGGCCGCCGATGCTTCGGCAAAGGTTCGCGCGGCCTGTTCATACTCAAAGGAGTGAAGCCAGCCGAGCCCGCGATGAAACACAGACTCGGCCTCGGCAGTGCAGCTTGTTTGGAATGAAACCTTGCCAAGTTGCGCGCCGTGGCCGCCATGTCCTTGGTGCGAGCCCTGATCAGCGGTGACCAAAGCGAACAGCGACACAGCGAGAAGAAGATTCATGGCAGACCTCCGCGCGCTGCTTTAGCACAGCCGGATAATGGGCACGAGTGATGCGGCCTCTCTCTTTCTTCAGGCCGCCGCGCGCTCTTCGCCTCGCTCGCTGTCGCTCAGCATCCATTCGACCGCTCTACGCGCGTGGAGCGTGGTCGTGTCATAGACCGGGAGAACATTGGCGCGGACGTCGACCGCGAGCGCGAGTTCGGTGCAGCCGAGGACGATCGCCTGCACCTTTTGCTTGCCGAGCTCGGTGATCAGCGTCTTCAATTTGCGCTGGCTTTCGCGCACCACGCGCCCCGCGGCGAGCTCCTCGTAAATGATGCGATCGACTTCGCGCCCCCAGTCGGGGGTCAGCGGATGGAGCGTCAGCCCGCGGTCGGTGTAGCGGTCGCGCGCGAAATCCTCGTTCATTGTGAAGCGTGTCCCGAGCAGGGCGATCCGCCCGCGCCCGTCGGCGACGATCTTGTCGGCGGTGGCTTCGGCGATGTTGAGGATCGGCAGGCCGGAGCCCAAGAAAATCTCACCCTCGACCTTGTGCAGCGTATTCGAGGCGAGGATCAGCGCCTCCGCCCCCGACGCGGCGAGCCGCTTGCCGGCCTCGGCCGCGATTCGTCCGACTCCGGCCCAGTCCCCCGACTGCTGCATCGCCGCGATCGGTGCGAGGTCGAGGCTTTCGATTCCCAGCGTGGCGCTGTGCAAGCCGCCGAGGCGTTGCGCCACGCCGCGGTTGATGTGTTCGTAGTAAAGCGCGGTCGAGACCCAGCTCGTCCCGCCGATAATCCCCAATTTTCGCACTTCACGCCCTCCCGACGTACCCCGCCGGGGGTACCGGCTGGGGGCTTGAACCCAGAAACGATATCGCGCTCTGGCCTTAGCCGAGTGCTTTGACGATCTCCTCGACCATCTTCTTGGCGTCGGATAGCAGCATCATGGTGTTGTCGCGGTAGAACAGCTCGTTATCGACCCCGGCATACCCCGCCCCGCCCATCGATCGCTTGATGAACAAGACGGTGCGGGCCTTTTCCACGTCGAGCACCGGCATGCCGTAAATCGGGCTGGTCTTGTCGGTCTTGGCGGCGGGATTGGTGACGTCGTTGGCGCCGATCACGAAGGCGACATCGGCCTGCGCGAACTCGCTGTTGATGTCCTCGAGCTCGAACACTTCGTCATACGGCACATTGGCCTCGGCCAGCAGGACGTTCATATGCCCCGGCATCCGCCCCGCAACCGGGTGAATCGCATATTTGACCTCGATCCCCTGCTTCTTGAGCAGGTCGCCCATTTCGCGCAGCGCGTGCTGCGCCTGCGCCACCGCCATGCCGTAACCGGGGACGATGATCACCTTGTCGGCCTGTTGCATCAGGAACGCCGCGTCCTCGGCCGAGCCGCGCTTGTAGGGCCGGTCGATCGCTTCCGCTGCC
>JBKJTQ010000263.1:0-2769 GCA_046589895.1 Sphingomicrobium sp. | reverse complement strand
ATCATGTCCGCCTCGATCATCGTCCGCTCGACCGCTTCCGTCGACCAGCCCTCGTCCCACAGCAACAAGAGCAATTCGACCACCAGCAGATTGCGGGCAAAAGCGCGCACTGACTGGGTGCGCGGCGAATCGCTGCCGTCGAGGTTGAGCGGCAGCCCGACGACCAGTCCGGCAAGCGCATTGCGGTCCACGAACACGCGCATTTGCGCCAGGTCGGCGGCGAATTTGGTCCGCCGGATCGTCTCCGCCGGCGTAGCAAAGCTCCACGTCGCGTCGCACGTCGCCAGCCCAATGGTCCGGGTGCCGACGTCGAGCCCGCCCAGACGCCCACCCGGGACCGCCACGGCAAAGCCTTCGGCGGTGAGATGGATCACGCCCGGAACGCCTTCAATCGCCGCTCGGCATCGGCGCGGATTGATCCCCAGAACAAGGCGTAATCATAGACGTGGTAATTGTTGCCGGGGAGGACATAGGGCCCGAGCGGCGGGATCGCGCCGTCGATCAGCAGGAACCCCTCGTCACACCGCGCGCCAACCTGGCCCGCTGCAAGCGTCGCGCTGGCAAGACCGGCGGTCGGAACCAGCGTGCCAAGATTGGCGGCAGGCGCCGCCGCTCCATCGCGCGTTCCGGTCAGCGGATTGCTGCACAGCATGTCGGCGCGTTTACGCTCGACTCCGCTCGGCGCCATTGATCCGATCCAATTGTCGAGCACGAGCGAGGCATTGGCGGGCTCGGCAAAGCTTTGCCATGACAGGATGCAGCCCGCCTGATCGGGAGTGGCGCATGATGAAAGGCCGGTCGCGGGCAAATCCGCACTGACCGACACGGGCCACCCCACGACATAAGCGGCGACCAGCCGCCCCTCGATCGCCACGCGGCGATCGATCAGCAAACGCGACAGATGCAGCGCGCCTTGACTATGACCGGCGAGGATGATTGGCCGCGACGCGGGCTGCGCGGCGATGAACGCGTCGAACGCCGCGAGCACGTCGCGATAGGCCAGGTCGAGCGCCTTGGTCGCATCCTCGCTCTTGAGCAGAAAGGCGCCAAACGCCGCCTGACGATAATGCGGCGCCCAAATCTCCGACACGGCGTTGAACGCACTCGCCTGGCTCTGGACGAAGAGCTGCGCGCGAAACCCCGCTTGTCCGCCGGGGTCGAGCGCGGCGTTCCAGCGATCGCGCTCAAGGTAGGTCGTCGGGTGGATGTAAAAGGTCGCGGCGGGGTCGCCGGCCTTGGTGGTGACCATGCCCTCTGGCACCCAGGCGGCGGGATCGTCGCCATTGCCGGGTCGCGCGAGCCAGCTTTCCGCTTGCGCATAATCGGGTCCGCTCTGAGGAGGCGGCAGGGTGAAATGTCCTTGCGGGGTCGCCAGCCGGGTCAAACTGCTGCCGCCATATTGGAAAATCGCAAACGCCCCCCCGACCACGATCAGGATGAGGAAGAAGATCAGGAACAGGAAACGGCGGGCACACATGGCGAAGCCGTTAGGAGAGGGCGATGCGCCCGGCAACAGCGGCCATTCAGCTTTTCAGGAAAAGCTCATTATTTGCTCATGCCGCTCACCCGTTTCGCGCGATAGGGTCCGGCAGCGCATGGAAAAGGATTGCCGGGGTGCGGCTCGTGGCTAATTTGACCAAATAGGGGAGTGAGATGAGCGAACGATTCGACCAGAGGGACGCGGCCTGGCCGCTGCGGCCATGGTTCATGGCGGCGATCTGCGCGGTCGCCGGGCTGCTGTTCCACCTGCTCAGCGATCTTCCCTCAAACCTCGCGCCGTCGCCGCTGCGGCAGGCCGGCGCAACGTTGGTTGCGGTCGCCGCCGTGTCATTGGTGCTGACCGTCGAGCAGCGTCGCTGGCTCTGGTCGCTCGGCTTCGCGCTGGGTTGGGGCGCGGTGGTGGCGCTGATCGGCTGGTTCACCGCAAGCTACAATCAACATCCGACGATTTTCGAATTCCCATTCCTGTCGGGGGTGTTCGCGGTGCTGCTCGCGGCGCCGCTGTTCCAGACGGTGCGCGACGAGGGAGCGTGGCGCTTCCCCTACGCCCGCCTCCACGGCCACGCCTGGACCGACGCGGTGATCGGCGCGGCGTCGCTGGCGTTCGTTGGGGTTTCGTTCGCACTTGCATGGCTAATTGGCGGGCTGTTCGACTTGATTGGGATCGACCTCGTGATCGACCTGCTCAGGGAAAACTGGTTCGGCTGGATGCTCGCCGGGTTCGCATTTGGAAGCGCGGTCGGCCTGCTGCGCGAGCGCGACGCATTGGTCGCGACGTTGCAGCGGCTGGTGATGGTCGTGCTCGGCGTGCTCGCGCCGGTGCTGGCCGCCGCGCTGGCCTTATTCCTGCTGTCGCTGCCGTTCACCGGGCTCGGCGAATTGTGGGATTCGTCGATCCCGGCAACGGCGCTGATGCTCGTCGCGGCGGCGGGAGCGATCCTGCTTGCCAATGCGGTGATCGGCAATGGCGTCGAAGAGCATGCGGCCAATCGCGTGCTGCGCGGCTCGGCGCTGGTGCTGATGATGTGCGTCCTTCCGCTGGCAGTGATCGCGGCACTGTCGCTGGGCCAACGGATCGGACAATATGGCTGGACCCCCGAGCGCATCTGGGGGGTCGTCGCGGTCGCCGTCGCGCTGGCCTACGGAATGGTCGGCTGGTGGTCGGTTGCAAAAGACCGCGCCGCGTTCGACGACCGCCTGCGCCCGCTCCAGACCAAACTCGCGCTCGGCATGTGCGGGCCGGCACTGCTCCTCGCGCTCCCCATTCTC
>JBKJTQ010000192.1:0-3931 GCA_046589895.1 Sphingomicrobium sp. | reverse complement strand
CTCTGTCCTGATGGTATAACCAATAGCAAGCGGACATTTGGTCGCCGTGGTGAGAACGGTCCGTGTATTACGAATGCGCAGAGGCCAAAGATATAGCCTGAAACCCAAGCACCACCTCCGAGCCTCGGTCTTGGACTGGAGGAGCAGGGTAGTTGGGTTCGGTGTTTCAGCCATTCAAATGGATAAGCGTGTGATAGGTCTCCGGAACTTCGGCACCGCTAATGTCCGCTTTCCACCCTTTCCGGTCGTAGCTGCTATGATGTTCGCGGCGTGAACGAGCACGCTGTGATCAAAACCACTCCTCTTCGAGGATGGGTGGCTACCGAGGTCGTCTGATGGAATCGTGTCCTCAGTGCCGGCTACGATCGACCTGTGGGGCGCTGCCCTAGGGGCAATTTGCGAAAACGACGGATTTCCAACCGACTCACGATCCACTTACAGTTTCGACACCTCGCGGGTTATCTTAGATTCGTATCGCTAGTCATTGAAACAAATGGCGCACCCAAGAGGATTCGAACCTCTGGCCTCTGCCTTCGGAGGGCAGCGCTCTATCCAGCTGAGCTATGGGTGCTCTCGTTCTCGCCTCTACCGGCCGTCGCCGCGCCGGGCAAGCCGGCGTGGCGATTGGCGAGCTCGATAGATGCCTTTGCTCCAGAATGAAAGTCGAGTCAGGACATGGTTGCGGCCGCGGATCACGATCAGCTGCCACCGGCGCTGCGCCGCCCGATCATGCCTGAATGGTCGCACCTCAACCGCCGCTACGCGACCGTCTTTATCGATGCTTATGTAAGGCGTTTGGTGGCGCAGACACCGCGTCTCACGCTGCATTTGAATACGCCGCCGCCGCTCGACCTCAACGAATGCGGATCGTCGTCCGAAAGATCGCTATAGCCGGTCGGTTGCACCATATCCTGACTGCGGTCGCGCGCATGTTGCAGCGCGGAATGCCCGGGTCTAGGTTGGGTCGCGCAAAGCTAGGAGCAGCGTGATGCCCAAGTCGGATAAAGTGACGATCAAGAAATATGCCAACCGGCGACTCTACGATACCGAGAGCTCAAGCTATATCACGCTCGACAAATTGGCGGGGATGATCCGCGACGGGCGCGATTTCGAAGTGCTCGATGCCAAGTCGGGCGATGATATCACCCATCAGGTGCTGACTCAGATCATCGTCGACGAGGAAGCGCGGGGCACGACGATGCTGCCCGCCAACTTCCTGCGGCAGTTAATCGGCATGTACGGCGGGCAAAGCCAGGCGATGGTCTCGCCATTCCTCGAATCGGCGATGGAGGCATTCAAGAAGAATCAGGAGACCGTCGCGGGCGCGTTCAGCACCACGATGTTCGCCGACCTAGCCAAGCGCAATATGGCGATGTTCGGCGGCGCGGCGCAGGCGTTTACGCCCAAGGCGGCCGGCAAGCCGGGGGACAGTGATCCGGCGGTGAGCGAGATTGCTAAATTGAAAGCCGAACTCGCCGCCTTGCAGGCTAAGGTCGACAAGCTAGGTTGATGCGCAAATATTTTTTGATGGTTGCCGCGCTGGCCGCGCCGCTGGCCGCGCAAAATGCGTCCCTCTTGTTCGATTCGACGCGCGCGGCGCCGTTGTCGCCAGGGCAGTGGAGCTATATTCCCACCGCCACTGGGAGCGAAGCGCGGTACGGTATGATCTTTTCGATCCGCTGCGACCGGGCGTCGCGTCGCGTCACGCTGCGACGGACCGACCTTATCGCCGCGACGGCCGCGGGCGCGATGACGATCGGCACCGATTTGACGGTGCGCACGCTCCCCGCCGATGGGGTGGTGACGAATATCGACCCCGTGCTCGATGCGATCGCGTTCAGCCGCGGGCGTTTCATCGTCAGTGGTGGGGGTATGCGGCTGGTCTTGCCGGCCTCTCCCGAAGCGGCGCGAAGCATTGATCATTGCCGAAACTGAGCGGCATTACAAGACTTGACCTTGCGTTTGTTCATGCCAAATTGGGGTGGCAATAACGCAGCGAAAGGAGGTGATCCGATGTCTCATGGTTCAGCAAAGAGGTCGGATTTGTTCGCTTGGGAGACGGCGGCCTAACCAGCCTGCCCTTGGTTTCCCGGGCTTGAACCCCGGTCGCTGACCATGTCGAAGGGAGTTGCCATATGGTGTGGCAACTCCCTTTTACTTTGCTGTAAAATGGCGCCACTGGAACCGTTTCGGCGCTGGACCGTCTTTGACGCAAAACGTCGTCGTCAACAGGAGGCAGTATATGGCCAAATCGACATCAAAGAGCGGTAGCAGGAAAAGCAGCAGCGGTTCCTCGTCCAAGACCAGTTTCGACAAGATCGCCAAGGCGGCGATGAGCCGCGAAATGCTTGCGGCCGGCCTGACCGCCGCCGCCGCGGCAATCGCCGCAAGTCCCAAGGCGCGCCGCGCCATCCGCGACGCCGGAATCGACGCCGCCGATAGCGCTAGCAGTGCCGCGACCTCGATGATGAGCAGCGCGTCGAAGCTCGGTTCGCTGATCGCCGAAGCAGTCGCCGACGCGGCGCAGCGCGTGCTGTCGGGCAAATGGGTCGATGAAGCCGAGAGCGCGGTGAGTAGCGCCGCGGCCAGCGCCAAGAAGGCGGTCGGCCTTGGTTCCACCCCGGCCAAGAAGGCCGCGACCCGCAAGACGCCGGCCAAGCGCGGCAGCACGGCCAAGTCGACCGCCAAGTCGACCGTCAAGCCCGCGACCAAGCCCGCGACCAAGCGCCGCTCGAGCAGCGCCGCGCGGAAGCGGGCCCCAACCAAGCCCAAGACGACCCCCGCCAGCTAAGTTTTGGCGCTGGCAGGTTGGGCTCCGGTAGATTCCGGAGCCCTTCTGCTATGGAAGTTCGGCCGCGCGCATGCCAAGGCGACCCGCATGAATGATGTTCCTTTTTCGGTCGTGATCCTTGCCGCGGGGCAGGGAATGCGGATGCGCTCGGATCGCCACAAGGTGCTCCACCCGATCGCTGACAAGCCGATGCTACTCCACTTGCTCGACACGGTCGCGGGCCTGGGCGCGGCGCGGCAGGTGGTCGTGGTCGGCAAGGGGCGCGAGCAGATCGATGCGGCAGTCGAAGCGCGCGGGGTCACCACCGCGCTCCAGGCCGAGCAGAAGGGCACCGCGCATGCGGTGCTGATGGCGAAGCAGGCGCTCGAAGGCTCGCGCGGGCCGGTTCTGATCGTTTATGGCGACACGCCGTTCGTCACTGCGCCGACGCTCCAGTCGATGCTGGCGCGCCTCGGCGCCGACGATGCGCCCGGCGTAGTAGTCCTCGCCAGTTCGCCGGACGACGGCAAAACCTATGGCCGCGTCATTCTCGGCGAAGGAGACCGCATCGCCAAAATGGTCGAATATAAGGATGCGAGCGAGGCCGAGCGCGGGGTCAAATTGTGCAATTCGGGGATGATGGCGGTCGACGGCGAGGCGCTGTTCGGCTGGCTGGGGAGCGTCGGCAACGACAATGCGGGGCATGAATATTACCTCCCCGACGTGGTCATGGCGGCGATGCGCGACGGACGCCATCCGGTGGTGATCGAGGGTGAGCCGTTCGAGACAGCGGGGGTCAATAGCCGCGCCGAGCTCGCGCATCTCGAGCTCGACTGGCAGCGGCGGCGGCGCGAACAGGCGCTCGACGAGGGCGCGACGCTGATCGATCCCGAAAGCGTATGGTTCTCGGCCGACACGCAGCTTGGCCGCGACTGCACGATTGAGCCGCACGTCGTGTTCGGCCCCGGGGTGACGATCGCGGACGGCGCGCTGATACACGCTTTCTGCCACATCGCAGGTGCGAGCATCGCTAGCGGCTGCTCGGTCGGTCCGTTCGCGCGACTTCGCCCCGGCGCGGTCATGGAGCAAGGCGCCAAGGTCGGCAATTTCGTCGAAATGAAGCAGGCGACTTTGGGCGAGGGCGCCAAGATCAATCATCTG
>JBKJTQ010000178.1:0-5765 GCA_046589895.1 Sphingomicrobium sp. | reverse complement strand
GAGTTCCTCGCCAATATGTCTCACGAACTGCGGACACCTCTGAATTCGATCCTGATTCTCAGCCAGCAGCTGGCTGAGAATTCCGGCGGCAATCTCTCCGTCAGACAGATTGAATTCTCCCGCAACATCAACTCATCCGGTTCTGACCTCCTGCACCTCATCAACGACATCCTCGATCTTTCGAAGATCGAGTCGGGAACGGTGTCGATCGAGCTTGGCGACATGCCTCTGGCGCGGCTCAAGCAGCATATGGAACGCACCTTTCGCCAGCTCGCGTCGGAAAAGGAATTGTCGTTCCAGGTCGATTTCTCCGACGAACTTCCCGATGCCGTCGTGACCGACGAAAAGCGCCTTCAGCAGGTCGTGCTCAACCTATTGTCGAATGCGTTCAAATTCACTGCGGCGGGTGGCGTCACGCTCGCTGTGCGGCGCGCGATGAGTGGATGGAGCGCCGACCACCCCGTCCTTCGCGAAGGCGAGGAGGCGATCGAAATCGCGGTCAGCGACACCGGCATCGGCATTCCGGCGGACAAGCAGAAGCTGATTTTCGAAGCCTTCCAACAAGCCGACGGCACTACCAGCCGCAAATATGGCGGCACCGGACTCGGACTGTCGATCAGCCGCGAAATCGCGCGGCTGTTGGGCGGCGAACTGCAAGTCCGCTCGGTCCCCGGACAGGGCTCGACCTTCACCCTTTATGTGCCGATGCAATCCGTCGGGCGGCACATGCTCGCGCTGCCCACCGTCAACGCCACGATCCTCGCGAGCGACAACAACGTCATTACCACCCTGACCGCCTTGCCCGACGATCGAGACGAACTCGCCGGTCAGCCGTTCGTGCTGATCGTGGAGGACGACCCGACCTTCGCCTCCATCCTGCTCGATATCGCGCATGAGAGCGGGCTCAAGGGGGTCATTTCGGCCACGGGCTCGGGCACCGTCGCGATGGTCCGCAAGCTGCGGCCCAACGCGATCACGCTCGACCTCGGCCTGTCGGACATCGACGGCTTCGTCCTGCTCGACCTGCTCAGCCACGATCCCGACACTGCGGACATCCCGGTCCATGTCATTTCGGGCGCCGAACATGCGCCGCACGCGCTGACCATCGGAGCCGCAGGCGTGACCGACAAACCCGCTGACCGCAATGTGCTTGCCAATCTGTTTGCGAAAATTGCCGACACTGCGCGTTCGAGCGCGAAGAAGCCCAAATCGGTCACCAAGCGCGCGGTGGATCCCGCCCGGACCGATCTGTTCGTCGAATTGTCGGGGCGGCGCATACTCATCATCGATGATGATATTCGCAATATCTACTCGCTGACGAGTGTGCTCGAAGCGCATGATGTCGAGGTGCTCCATGCCGAGCGCGGCGCCGACGGGATTTCGATTCTCGAAACCGCACCTGCGATCGACGCCGCGCTCGTCGACATCATGATGCCCGAAATGGATGGCTATGAAACGATGCGTCGAATCCGCGCAAATCCGCAGATTGCCGACATTCCCTTGATCGCGGTTACCGCCAAGGCGATGAAGGGCGATCGCCAGAAGTGTCTCGACGCGGGCGCCTCGGACTATATCTCCAAACCGGTCGACATCGACCTGTTGTTGGCGCTGGTGCGGGTTTGGATCGGGCGCACGCGCAGCGAACGACCGCCGGCCAAACCCAAGCGCCGCTCGGCGAAGGTGGCATGAAGCAATGACGCCAGTCGAGCCGGTGAAGGCGCTGCGTCGAGCGAAGAGCAGGCCCCCGCAAGCGCGCACGCGAATCTTGTTGGTCGACGACGATGAGCGCAATTTGCTCGCTTTGTCCGAGGTGCTTGAGGAATTGGCCGAGGTGGTCACCGCGACGTCGGGTCGCGACGCGCTGCGCGCACTGCTCAACGGCGATTTCGCGGTCATCCTGCTCGATGTCTTCATGCCCGGCATGGACGGATATGAGACTGCCGGGATCATCCGCGAACGCAACCAGACCGCGCGTATCCCGATCATTTTCCTGTCGGCGGTGAACAAGGAAACCGAGCATCTGATGCGCGGCTACGCGATGGGCGCGGTCGATTATGTGTTCAAGCCGGTCGATCCGCTCGTTCTGCAGTCGAAGGTCAGCGTGTTCGTCGATCTTTACGAAATGCGCCAGCAAGTCGAAACCAAGAGCCTTGCCGAACAGCAATTGCGCGACGCCAATCACCATGCCGAGATTGAACGGCTGCGGATCGTCGGAGAACTTGAGGAAAGCCGGTCGCGGCAAGCGGCGATCCTCGATGCGCTTCCGATCGCGCTCTACGAGGGGTCGATCGGCGAAACCGGCCGATTGCAGCGGCGGTTCGTCGGCGGCGATCTGTTCCGGCTAACGGGGATCGAGCTTGGCGCCGAGACCGACGAGCAACCCGATTGGGAGGTGCGGATTCACCCCGACGATGCCCAGCGCGCCTCCGCGATCGACCGCGACACCCCGCGACTGACGCTCGAATATCGCTGGCAAAGCGCCAATGGTGACACGCGTCACTTCCTCGAACAATGTGTTCGCTCAGACGCCGGGGCTGAGGAGCGCTGGGTCGGGACGCTGATTGACGTGACGACCCAAAAGCGGCTCGAATCGCAATTGCTTCAGGCGGGCAAGATGGACGCGATCGGGCAGCTCACCGGCGGGGTGGCGCATGATTTCAACAATCTGCTCGCCGCCGTGCTGGGCGGGATCCATATTCTTCAACAACGGGTCAATTTCGGCGAGCGCGAGCAGAAGATCGTCGATCAGATGCGCCACGCGTCGGAGCAAGGCGCCGAACTGGTGCGCCGGATGATGGCGTTCGCGCGCAAGCAGGATCTGAGCCCGATCAGCGTCGATCCCAGCCGGTTATGCGAGTCGGTCGCGGGGTTGGTCGAGCATACGCTCGGCGGGACGATCGAAATCGATTGGCAATGTCCGCGCACCCGGAGCAATTTGTTCGTCGATCAGTCGCAACTCGAACTCGCGCTGCTCAACCTGATCCTGAATGCACGCGATGCGATGCCGGGCGGGGGCAAGGTGACCGTCTCGATTTCGGAACGAGCAAATGATGGCGACGACCCCTCGCTCAAACTCCTCTCGATACGGGTCAGCGACGAGGGGACCGGAATTGCCGAGGAGCATATCGACCGCGTCACCGACCCTTTCTTCACCACCAAGGAGGCGGGCAAGGGCACCGGCCTTGGACTCTCGATGGTCGTCGGCTTCGTTGAGCAATCGGGCGGGCGGCTCAACATCGAAAGCCGGATGGGGAAGGGCACCAGCATCGAACTGCTGCTCCCGGCGACGCCGCATGGCGTTGCCGCCTTGCCGATCGAGCCGGGCCGCACGCTTGCGACACCGAGCCCGCAGCGCGTGCTGCTGGTCGACGACGACGATGCGGTGCGGATCGTGATCGGCGAACAGCTGCGCGAGTTTGGCATGACCGTGACCCTCGCCGAAAATGGCGCGGCGGCGATCGAACTGTTGGAAAAGGGTACGCAATTCGACCTCATGCTGACCGATTTCGCGATGCCCGGCTTGAGCGGGCTCGACACCATCCGCCTCGCGGCGAAGCAGGCGCCGCGGATGCGTGCGGCGTTGATGACGGGCTTTGCCGACGAAGACTCGATCGCCGAGGCGCTGGAGCTGGTCGCCGTCCTGCGCAAACCGATCCATGCCGCCGAGCTTGGGCGCCTCCTCGCCGACGCCGCTCCGGTCAAGGACGAAGCGCGATCCTGAAGACGGCCCGACAGCGAAGTGGTGCCCAGGGACGGGATCGAACCGCCGACACTGCGATTTTCAGTCGCATGCTCTACCAACTGAGCTACCTGGGCGCACGGCGAGCGATGGCCCGCGGACGACGCGCTCCCTAACCGCCGTGTCCGTCGCTGTCCAGCCCATCGCTCGCCGCAGGAGGACCGGCAATACGATAGCCTTCGCCAAGCCATTTGAGCAGGTCGCGATCCTTGCAGCCGCGACTACAAAATGGGGCGTGGCCGACCGATGCGGGCTTATTGCACAGAGGGCATTTTTTAGGGGCGTTGGGCATATGCCGCCGACATGGGATGCGAAGCATCGGGACGCAAGCTGACACTCCCGCCAATCTGCGTGGCAAGCTGGTCGAGCCATTCGGGCGTGAGCGCAGCGATCAACGCCGGGTGGGCGGCGAGCGCGATCGCCCCGGTCTCGCGCGCGGTACGGCGGAGCAAAGCTCGCGCTTCGAAACTCGCGCGATCGGCGGCGAGCTCAAACAGGCTGGCGTGGCGACGCGGACGGACGATTTGAATGAACCCGAAGCCGTTGACCGCGGTGCGCTCATACGGCTGAGGAAGGATCGCATCGACCGCTTCGGCAACCGACTGCCGCGCCGCCTTGCCGCTTATGGTCGGCAAGTCGATCCCGATCGATCCGGTGATGGCATGGCGGCGAATCGCGCGCGCGGAGGCGGTGGCGCCTGCCAGCGCGAGCTGTTCGGCGGGCAGATTGCCGTCGACGTCGATCAAGGTCATCGCCGGGGTTAGCGCGACGCGCAGCTCACCGCCGGGGAAGCCGATGATTCCGCTGCGAGCTTCGTCGAGCAAGCCGGACCAGCCGACCGCTTCGAGCGCGTCGGTCGGCGAAGGCCAGGCTAAAGTGCGTCCAAGGATCTCGGGCGCGGCGCATGGCCCCGCCTCGCTGACCTGCGCCAGCGGCCGCTTCCACGGCTCGGCGCCGGCGAGCGGCTCGCGCGTGACCTCGATCGACAGCGTGGCGCCTTCGGTGATACCGGGCGCGCCCTTGTTGAGGAGATATTCCTGTCCACCAGCGGTCGCGACGGCATTGCGCCCGCTACTGATCAGGCGAGCAGCAAGTATCGTGCCTGCCGGGACGATGCCGTCGCGCAGAATGCGCGCTTCGACGATCTCCCCATCTTCGACCAGCACCGCGCGGGTCTCGCCTATCCCGCGCTCGATCAGCCATTCAGGCAAGGTCGAAGCCCGCGCTCTTGAGCAAGTGGCGGGTCTCGGCGAGGGGGAGGCCGACGACGTTCGAATAGCTTCCCGCGATATGCCGGACATAGACTTCGCCATAGCCTTGCAAGGCATAACCGCCGGCCTTGCCGCGCCACTCCCCATGCGCGGCGTAGAAGTCGACTTCCTCGGGGCTGAGTCGCTTGATCGCGATCATCGTCTCGACCAGGCGGCTGCGGATCGCGCCGCCGGGAAGCGCCAGAGCGACCCCGGTGAACACGCGATGACGGCGCCCCGACAGCAACGCCATACACTTGCGCAGCATGGCTTCATCCTCGACTTTGGGCAGAATACGCCGCCCCACCGCGACCACCGTGTCGGCGGCGAGGACGAGGTGGTCGGGGAAGCGCGCGCCGACCGTGGCGGCTTTTTCCGCGGCAAGGCGCAGTGCATGGACCCGTGGGAGTTCGCCCGCGGGGATGGTTTCGTCGATGTCGGCGGGCTGGATCGCGTCGGGGGTGACGCCGATGCGGGCAAGCAGGTCGAGGCGGCGCGGGCTCGCCGAGGCGAGGATCAGCCGCATCAGGCGTTGGGCGTCGGGCCCCCGCGACCGGGCATGAAGCGGTAGGTGATGCGCCCCTTGGTCAGGTCGTAGGGCGTGAGTTCGACGAGCACTTCGTCGCCGGTCAGCACGCGGATGCGATTTTTGCGCATCTTGCCCGCGGTGTGACCAAGTACCTCATGACCATTCTCCAGCTCGACGCGAAACATGGCGTTGGGCAGCAGCTCGGCAATCTTGCCGCGCATCTCGAGAAGTTCTTCCTTGGCCATTC
>JBKJTQ010000140.1:0-4510 GCA_046589895.1 Sphingomicrobium sp. | reverse complement strand
TGCGCGGGCGTTGCGGGCGCGGCTGTCCGAGATTTTGAGCGACGAGCGCTATCGCGACGATGTCGAACCCAATCTGGTCGGCCAGAGCGAAGTGCGGATGCACGTCCCGTGCCTGGTTGGCGACTACACCGATTTTTATGTCGGGATTCATCACGCGATGAATGTCGGCAAGCAATTCCGTCCCGACCAGCCGCTGCTGCCCAACTATAAATATGTTCCAATCGGCTATCACGGCCGTGCAAGCTCGGTGCGCGCATCAGGCGAGCCGGTGATTCGCCCCAAGGGCCAGCGCAAGCCGCCAGAAGCCGAAGCGCCCGAATATGGCCCGTCGCGGCGTCTCGATTATGAGCTCGAGCTGGGTATGTTCATCGGCCGCGGCAATGCGCTGGGCGAGCCGATCGCGATCGGCGATGCGCCGCATCACATAGCGGGCTATTGCCTGCTCAACGATTGGTCGGCGCGCGATTTTCAGGCATGGGAATATCAGCCGCTCGGGCCGTTCCTCGCCAAGAATTTCCTCACCACCATTTCGCCGTGGGTAGTGAGTCCCGACGCGCTCGCGCCATTCCGTTCCGCAATGCCGCCGCGCCCCGCAGGCGACCCCGCGCCGCTCCCCTATCTCGACAGCGCCGCCGACCGCGCCAGCGGGGGGCTTGGCATTTCGATCGAGGCGAGCCTGCTCACCGCCAGGATGCGCGACGCAGGCGAGGTGCCGCATGTACTGAGCCGTGGCGAGGTGGCAGCGGCGATGTACTGGTCGGCGGCGCAGATCGTCACGCACCACAGCTCGAACGGGTGCAACTTGATGCCCGGCGACCTCATCGGCACCGGAACGCTGTCGGTCACCGAGTCGAGCGGATTGGGCTCGCTGCTCGAGATCAGCCAAGGCGGGAAGGCACCGCTAACCTTGCCCAATGGCGAGCAGCGCAGCTTCCTCGACGACGGCGACGAACTGACGCTCAGCGCGCATTGCTCCGCCCCCGGCGCAGTGCCGATCGGATTTGGCGAATGCCATGGGCGCATTCTCCCCGCGCGCTGAGAGTTTCGGCGCTCACTCCCCTGCGTTCAGCGATAGGCACGCGCGAAGGCCGCGGCGGCGCCGTAGAGGCCGGGCTGTGGATGCGTGACGAGCTTGACCGGGATCGCCTCCATGCGCCGCTCGAAGCGGCCCTTGGCGATGAACCGGCTGGCGAAGCCCGAGCGCGGGAGATGATCCTTCAACCGCAAACCAAGCCCGCCCGCGATCACCACGGCGGCGGCGCCCTGCACCAGCGCCAAGTCGCCCGCGACCGCGCCGAGGCTGAGGCAATAGCGGTCGAGCGCGGCGGCGGCGAGGCTGTCGCTGCCGTCAAACGCAGCGCTCCATAGCGCCTTGTCGTCGCGCGGGACCATCGCGCGGCCCTCGATCGCGGCGAGCGCATCGTGGATGTTGACGATCCCGCTGCCCGCGACGATCCGTTCGACCGAGACGCGACGGAAGCCCTTGCGCAGATGGGCAAGAATCTGGTCCTCGAGGGGGTCGAGCGGGGCGAAGTCGATATGCCCGCCCTCGGTCTCGATCACATTATAATCATCACCTCGGCGAAGGAGGGTGGCGACGCCGAGCCCGGTACCGGGGCCGACGATGGTGGTTACGCCATCGCGCGGCAAAAAATGCTCTTCGGGGCCGCACAGATGCGCGAATGCGGTGTCGTCGAACGTCGCGACGGCATGTGCGATCGCGCCGAAATCGTTGAGGATGAGGTAGCGCTCGACCCCGAGGTCGGCGCCGATAAGCGCCCGCTGGATGACCCACGGATTGTTGGTCAATTTGAGCATATCGCCGCCGACCGGGCCGGCAAAGGCCATTGCGAGTTCGCGCGGCAGGTCGCCGTCACGATGGCGCGCAAACTCATCCCACGCGGTGCGGAAGCTGGCATGGTCGCCGGTCTTGAGTGTCACCGGATCGTCGAGCGCAACGACTTTGCCGTCAGCGATCGAGGCAAGCGCGAAGCGGGCATGGGTGCCGCCGATATCAGCGCTGACGATCTGCCTCATGAGCATCTCTCGATCGCAAGGACCTGCACCATCTCGCCTTTACCCAGAGCGGCACCGGCGGGCTGACACAGCAGCGCATTGGCCTCGGCCAGCGGGCATTGCAAGCTGCTATCGCCCCGCACGTCGGGAGTGACGATGCACTGCCCCGTCTCGTCGATCGCAAGCGTCGCGCGCCACCATATTTCGCGCGGCCCGGCAGCGGATAATCCGACCGTGAGCCGCGCTGGGTGCGCCTGGCGCAGGCTTGGCCGCCCGAGCAATGCCGCAAGCAAAGGTTCGAGCAGGAGGTGCGCGCAGACGAACGCCGACGCCGGATTGCCGGGAAGCCCGAGTACCAGCCGTCCATCGGCGAAGCGCGCGTGCCAGCTCGGCTTACCCGGCTGGACCGCTATACGGTCGAAGACGATCGTCGCGCCAAGCTCGGCGATCACCGCGCGAAGCACATCGCGGTCGCCGACCGAGGCCCCGCCAATCAACAGCAGCACGTCCGCCGCGCCGCCCTCCTCAATCATCGTCCTGGCGCGCGCATGGTCATCAGGGAGCACCGGTCGGCGATCGGCGACTCCGCCCCATTGCCCGACCAAAGCGGCAAGCGCGAACCCTGCGCTATTGACGACCTCACCCGGGCCGAGCGGCATCCCCGGGTCGCGAAGCTCGTCGCCCGAAGCGAAGATCGCGACGCGCGGACGACGCCGGACGTCGAGCGTCGCGACGCTCGCCGCCGCGGCGAGCCCGAGCCGCGCGGCGGTGACGACTTGCCCCGTTTCGAGCAGGGTATCGCCGACCTGAAAGTCGCCCCCGACGGGCCGGACGAAATGCGCGTCGTGCATCGGTCCGTCGATCAGCACCGAGGCGCCTTCGCGGCGGGCAATTTCCTGCATCACGACGCGGGTTGCGCCGCGCGGGACTACTCCGCCAGTGGCGATCCGCACCGCCTCGCCGGGGGCGACGGTTCCCGCATATGGCGTTCCCGCATAGGCCTCGCCGATGAGGTTGAGCCTTGCCCCCGCGAGCGCGTCGATTGCGGCGACGGCATAGCCGTCCATCGCCGAAGTGGCACAAGCGGGCTGGTCGAAGCTCGCGACGACATCGCGCGCGAGGACGCGCCCGAAGGCATCGCCGAGCGCGACCACTTCGCTGTCGAGCGGCGCGACATCGGCGAGCAGCAGCGCGCGCGCCGCGTCGAGCGAAATCATGTGTCGCGCACCCACTCGCCCGACTTGCCGCCGCTCTTGGCGACCAGTTCGATCGTTTCGATGGTCATCCCGCGGTCGATCGCCTTGAGCATGTCGTAGATCGTCAGGCAGGCAACCGAGACCGCGGTCATCGCCTCCATCTCGACCCCGGTCGGCCCGCGGGTTCGCGCCGTTGCGGTAACGGTTACGCCGGGAAGGCCGGGGTCTGGGGATATCTCGACCGCGACCGCATCAAGCCCGAGCGGATGGCATAAAGGAATCAGCTCGCCTGTGCGCTTGGCGGCCATGATCCCGGCGAGTTCCGCGATGCCGATGACGTCGCCCTTGGCCGCGCCCGCGAAGAGCTGATCGAGCGTTGCCTGCGCCATCCGGACTCGGCCGCGAGCAGTGGCTTCGCGCAGGGTGACCGGCTTCGCGGAGACGTCAACCATGTGCGGGCGCCCGGCCTCGTCGAAATGGGTTAGCCCGGTCATTGTTCGGTCAGTCGCGCCATGATCTCGACGAAATTACACGGCCGGGTGCGCGCGTCGAGCTGGTGGACCAATATCTTGTCCCACCCGTCGCGAACCGCGCCGCCCGAGCCGGGCAGGCAGAAGATGAACGTGCTGTTCGCAACCCCGGCGCAGGCGCGCGACTGGATCGTAGCGAGCCCTATCATGTCGAAACTGACGCGGTGGAACATTGCCGAGAAACCGTCGATCGTCTTGTCGAACAACGGCATCAGCGCCTCAGGAGTGACGTCGCGCCCGGTCAGCCCTGTTCCCCCGGTCGAGATAATGACGTCGATGTCGTCGCGCGCAATCCATGGCTCAACCGCGGCGCGGATGCTGGACACGCCGTCAGGGACGAGCGCACGGCCGGCGAGGATGTGGCCTGCGCTTTCCACCGCGCCGGCAAGATAGCCGCCCGAGGTATCGGTCTCAAGATTTCGCGTATCAGACACGGTCAGCAGTGCGATCCTTACCGGGACGAAGAGACGTTCACTCAACGGTCGTCCCCCAGCGCGCTGCATCAGAATGGTCCTGCGGCCGCGCTTCGATCCAATGCTCGCCATCGGTGCGCGTCTCGCGCTTCCACAACGGCACGTTGGTCTTGAGCCGGTCCATGACAAAGTCGACCGCGTCGAACGCCGCGCGGCGGTGGCCCGCTGCGGCGGCGGCGAAGACGATCGGTTCGCCCAGGCCGACCAAGCCGATGCGGTGGACGATCGCGAGGTCGGCGAGGCCGAAGCGCTTGCGGGCGGTCGCGGCTACGCCTTCGACTGCGGCAAGGGTCAG
>JBKJTQ010000176.1:0-3912 GCA_046589895.1 Sphingomicrobium sp. | reverse complement strand
TTGCGGTCGAGCACGATTTCGCTGTTGCCGGTGCCCTTAAACTCTTCGAAGATCACTTCGTCCATCTTCGATCCAGTGTCGATCAGCGCCGTGGCGATGATCGACAGCGATCCGCCTTCCTCAATATTGCGCGCGGCGCCGAAGAAGCGCTTGGGGCGCTGCAATGCGTTGGCGTCGACGCCGCCGGTGAGCACCTTGCCCGACGACGGCACGACGGTGTTGTAGGCGCGGCCGAGGCGGGTGATCGAATCGAGCAGGATGACGACATCCTTCTTATGCTCGACCAGCCGCTTGGCCTTTTCAATCACCATTTCGGCGACCTGGACGTGACGGCTGGCGGGTTCGTCGAAGGTCGAGCTGATAACCTCGCCCTTGACCGAGCGCTGCATGTCGGTGACCTCCTCGGGGCGTTCGTCGATCAGAAGGACGATCAGGAACACTTCGGGGTGATTGTCGGTGATCGCCTTGGCGATGTTCTGCAGCAGCACGGTCTTGCCAGTGCGCGGCGGGGCGACGATCAACGCGCGCTGACCCTTGCCCTGCGGCGAGACGATGTCGATGACGCGCGCCGACTTATCCTTCTGGGTCGGATCTGCGCTGTCGAGGGTGAGCTTTGAATCGGGATAAAGCGGGGTCAGATTGTCGAAATTGACACGGTGGCGGACCGCGTCGGGCTCGTCGAAATTAATCTGCGTGATACGGGTCAGCGCGAAATAGCGCTCGCCGTCCTTGGGGCCTCGGATCTCGCCCTCGCACGTGTCGCCAGTGCGCAGGCCAAACTTGCGGACGAGGTTGGGAGTGACGTAAATATCGTCGGGACCGGCTAGGTAATTGGCCTCGGGGCTGCGCAGGAAGCCGAATCCGTCGTTGAGCACTTCGATCGTTCCCATGCCCATGATCTCGGCGCCGCTTTCGGCGCGGACCTTTAGGATCGAGAACATCAGTTCCTGTTTGCGCAGCGTCGACGCGCCCTCGATCCCCATCTCCTCGGCCATGGCGACGAGTTCGGCGGGGGTGTTTTTCTTGAGGTCTTTGAGGTGCATGCGGGGTCTCGAAATGATGAGGTCGATGGAAATTACACACGGCAGGACACCGCGGGGTGACAGCAAGGGAAAGCATCGGCGCGGGAAGCAGGCTGATGCAGCCGTCTCGGCTCTGCGTCTAGGTCGCCAAGGGGCGCGAAGTCAACGCTTTAGCAAAAGCTAGAACCGTCTCGCGCTTCTTCGCGTGCACGCCGTTAAAAGGGACGCACGATGACCAGCACCACGATCAGCGCGGTAAGTATGCCGGGAACTTCGTTCATCATCCGCAATTTTTTATCCTCGAGCTCGCGCCGCCCCGCCGCTAGCTTGCGACCGTAAGACGCGATCCAACCCTGATAGCCTGACAGGAGCAGCACGAAGGCCAGCTTGGCCATCAGCCACGGCTGGTCGAACGCGCCGAGATGGGCCGCCAGCATCAGCCCGAGCGTCCAGGTAATCAGCATCGCGGGCATCAGGATCACTGTTCGCGCCCGATCCTCGCGCTCGATCCACGCTCGATCCTCGGCCGATCCCGGGGTCGTCGCCTGATGGTGGATATAATAGCGCGGGACAATGAACAGCCCCGCGATCCAGAAGATCACGAAGGTGACATGGGCGGCCTTGACCCACAAATAGGCCGCGCCAAGGAAGCCGACATAGTCGTTGAGGAAATTCACTGCGCGCCCTTAACCAGGCCGACGAGCTGCTCGACATGCGCGACCGGCGTTGCCTGCTGAATGCCATGGCCCAGGTTGAAGATGTGGGGGCGGGTGGCGAAGGCGTCAAGGATGCAGCGTACCGCGGCAGACAGAGTTTCGCCGCCCGCAATCAGCGCGAGGGGATCGAGATTGCCTTGGACGGGGAGCTCAGGGGGAAGTTCGCGATTGGCCCAAGCCGGATCGATCGTCTCGTCGAGTCCGATCGCATCGATCCCCGTCTCGGCGGCGTAAGCGCGAAGCTTTCCGCCCGCGCCCTTGGGAAAACCGATGATCGGCGTGGCAGGATGGCGCTTTCGCAACGCATCGACGATTCGGGCGGTAGGAGCGATTACCCAGCGCTCGAATTCGGCGGGGGCGAGGCTTCCAGACCAGCTATCAAACAATTGCACCGCATCGACCCCGGCCTCTACCTGGCCCGACAGATAATCGACGGTGACCTCCTCGATCCGCGCGATTATCGCGGCGAACTTGCCCGGGTCCCGATAAGCGAGGCCGCGCGCGTCGGCCTGTTCCCGGCTGCCCTGTCCCGCGACCATGTAGGTGGCAACGGTCCATGGGCTACCCGCAAAGCCCAGAAACGTCGTCTCAGGCCTCAACGCAGCCTTGACCCGCGCCACGGTCGCCCAGATCGGTTCGAGCCGCTCAAGCACCGGCTGGAGGCCGTCCAGCGAGGCTTTCGACAAGGGTGGGGCAAGCCGCGGCCCCTCGCCCGCGACGAAGCTCAGTTCCTGCCCGATCGCATGGGGGACGATGAGGATGTCCGAAAACAGGATCGCACCGTCGAACGCGAAGCGCTTGAGCGGCTGGAGCGTAATCTCAGCTGCCACCGCGGGATCATAGGCCATGGCAAGGAAGCCGCCTTTGGTTGCCCGCAGCGTGCGATATTCGGGGAGATAGCGTCCGGCCTGGCGCATCAGCCACAGGGGCGGAGGATCGCCCCGCTCACCCCGCAGCACCGCGAGCAGCGGCTTGTCGGGAGCGAGCTCGAGAGCCGGAAGCGCGGCGGGGTCGATCAGCGAAGAGGTCACCCTCTATCTTCCTTACTTATATAAATAGATTCAAAGGATGGAGTGTTAGTAGGGGCGTTGGCAGCGGGGTTTAGGCGTGACACCCGATTTTGCCAACAGGTCGCGATTCGCGACCGAATGGCGGAAGTCGCGCGAGTCGCGGTGCGCGGTCCCCCATGATTCACAGGCTGTGGATGGTAGTTTTCCCTTGTGGATGCATAGTCGAAGTTCAGCCGGGCCGCGGGGGTCGATTGAGCGCTTTGGCTCATCCCCGCTCCTGCGCTAGGTCAATCCCCAGACTTTTCCACAAGGTTGTACCCCGTGCCCCTGATCCTCGCCTCGACCAGTCCGATTCGCCGCCAGCTTCTGACCGGGGCAGGGATCGAGGTGGTAGTGATCGCGCCTGTAGTCGGCGAGGATGCGATCAAGCGAGCGCATGATGGCGATACGCCAAGCCTCGCCTTGCGTCTCGCCGAGGCCAAGGCCTTGTCGCTCGACCGGCCAGGCGACCTCCTCATCGGTAGCGATTCGACGCTTAGCATCAACGGTCGTCTCTACTCGAAGCCGCGCGACCGCGCCAATGCCGCGCGCCACCTCGCGCAATTTTCAGGCAAGACAATGATCCTGTCGAGCGCGGTCGCTTTGGCTCGTGATGGCGTGATCGAATGGAGCCATGTCGATCGCGCCACGCTCAAGGTCCGCACGCTATCACCTGGTTTCATCGACTGCTACCTCGACGCCGAATGGCCCGCGGTGGCCTATTGCGTCGGAGTATTCCGGATGGAGGGCCGCGGGGTGACTCTGTTCGATACAGTCGAAGGAAGTCACTTCACCGTCCTTGGATTGCCGCTTCTGCCCCTGCTCGGCGCGCTTCGTCAGAGAGGGGTAATGGGGTCATGACTTCACCACGCGCCTACGCCGAAGTGATTGGCGATCCGATCGAGCACAGTCGCTCGCCGGAAATCCAGCAATATTGGATCGACGCGCTGGGTGTCGCGGCTGACTATCGACGCCGCCTGGTCCGGCTCGACGAACTGCCATCCTATGTCGCGACCGTGCGGACCGATCCGTTATGGCGCGGCTCGAACGTGACGATGCCGCTCAAGCGTGCCGCGCTCGACCTCGCCGAAGAGGCCACCGACCGCGCGGTCGCGGCGAGCGCGG
>JBKJTQ010000022.1:0-4102 GCA_046589895.1 Sphingomicrobium sp. | reverse complement strand
CGCTATCGCGAGGCGACGATAGCGCTCGGCTATTCGGGCGACAGCATTTTCAATTCGATGAGTGACACCACGATGATGGCGCTTGGGTTCCTTGGCGCCCGCCGCTTTCCGATCTGGTTCAGCGTGGTCGTCGTGCTGCTGCTCGAGATCATCCCGCTGGTCGCGATCCGCGACAATCTGACGCTCAACATACTGATGCTCGTCGCACCGAGTGACGCAATCCGCGCCTGGCAAGGCGCCGCGTGAACACGACCGGCTTGCGCCCTGGCGAGATGGCCGATAAGCCCTTGGCCATGCAGCGCTTTTTCTTTCTCATCCTGATTGCGGCCTCTGCTCTCCTGCTCTCTGGCACGGCCCACGCCGACGAAGTGTTTGGCGGCGTTTATGCGCATGCCGTCGGCACCAAGCTCAGCCTCGGCAGCTCGCGCGAAAGCGGGGTCGACCTGCAGCTCGGCTATCGCGGCGGCAAAATCATCCCCGGGACGGGGCTTCGGCCTTACGTCTTCGGTGCGCTCAACACCAAGGGCGACACCAGCTATGCGGCCGTTGGCCTATCGTGGAAATTCGGCGATCTTTTCTATGTCCGACCAGGGCTCGGCCTCGCCATCCACAATGGGTCGACCGAGGATTTCGTCCTCGACGACCGCATTGCGTTTGGTTCGCGTATCCTGATCGCCTCCGAAATCGGCGTGGGCGCGCGGATTAATGACCGGCTGACGATTGAAGCGAGCCTGGTCCATCTAAGCCATGCGCAAGTGTTTGGCGGGCAGAATCCGGGGATCGACAATATAGGCGCGCGGATCAATCTCAAATTGTAAGAGATCGACCCGCGCGCCTTCCGGCTGGCGACCGGGGGCTGATGGCCGCCAGCCGAAGCTGGGTTAGGGCATCAACACGCGGTCGATGACGTGAATCACGCCGTTGGATTGAATGACGTTGGCGATCGTGATGCGCGCCGATCCGCCTTTCTGGTCAACCACGGTCCAAGCCGAACCGCGCTTGCGCAAACGAAGCGTCTCGCCCTGCACTGTCCTAAGCGTGGCGACACCCCGATGGCGCGCGGCCATGCTCGCAATCTGGCCCGCTGTGATGCGGCCGGGCACGACGTGATAGGTAAGGATATTGGTCAGCGTCGCTTTATTCTCGGGCTTGACCAGCGTCTCGACGGTGCCTGCGGGAAGGCGGGCGAAAGCTGCGTTGGTCGGCGCAAAAACCGTGAACGGACCCTTGCCCGACAGCGTGTCGACCAGACCCGCGGCCTTGACCGCAGCAACGAGCGTCGTGTGATCCCTTGAGTTGACTGCGTTTTGCACGATGTTCCGGTTGGCATACATCGCCGCGCCGCCGACCATAGGATTCTTGGCGGCGAGCGGCGCGCTCGTGACCGCGGCAAGTGCGGCGGTTGCGAAAATAAGATTACGAAATGACATGAAGTTCTCCTTTATGGCGCCCTTGGGGGCTGCGTTGGGAGATACGAAAGAGACCCGCCAGCGGATGCAGCGGGATATTCAGTCAGGCGCGGATGAGCGTCGCGCTGCCGACAACCGGGCCAGTTGGGGCGCCGGTCGGCGATCCGCCGAGCGGTTCGATCGAAATGGCAAAGGTGGTGCCCTCCGCCATCGGTTGCGAAGAGCGGGCGTCGGCCTCGACCCGTGCGCCGGCCTGGTGGAACAGCCCGAGCGGATGCGGCGCGGCGGTACCGACGATCGCCCATAATTGCGCGCTCTTGCCCGCGGGAATCGGCATCGGGCCGGGCATCGACAGGCGCCCGATTTTGCTGTCGTAGCTTGCCACCAGCGGGGTTTTGCTGCCCTCGATCATGAACGCCGCGACCATCGGCGCGGGGGTGGCTATCGTCACCGGCGGGGACAGCGCGGGCTCGGGACGAACCAGCATCACCCCAAACAGGCTTGCCGCGGCGAGCGACGAGGCGATGGCGAACGGCTTCCAATAGCCCGGTTGCGGCCGGGCCGGGCCGTCGAGCCGGGCGATCACCCGCTCGCCATGATCCGGCGCTGGTGCCGCGCTCGGCACCCCAGCGAACAATGCGCCCAAATGCACGCGCCAGCGCTCTACCTCGCGCGCGAATGCGGGCTCGGCCAGCACGCGACGAAGCGCAGCAGCGCGATCATCGCCTTCGAGCAGGCCAAGCGCGAGCTCGGCCGCGGCGACGTCGGGTTCGGATCCCGTGGTCATGTCGGCGGCGTCAGTCATGGTCACCGAGGCAATCCTTGAGGCGGAGAAGGCCGCGGCGGACCCAGCTTTTCATCGTTCCCAACGGCACCTTGTCGCGCTCGGCAAGTTCGGCATAGGTCAGCCCGTCGAAGAACGCCGTGCGAATCGCGTCGCGCTGGCGCTGCTCAAGCTGGTCGAGGCACGAGTGAAGCTGGTTCGCGCGCTCGTCGCCCAGCATCGTATCTTCGGCTGACGCGCGCTCGTCGGCGAAGTCGGCAATTTCCTCGACCCGCGCCGGTGGTGCGCGCCCCGACGAGCGGCGCCAGTCGATGGCGCGGTTGCGCGCGATTGTCGCCAGCCAGCTGATCGGGCTCGCGCGCCCGGGCTCGAACGCCCCCGCGCGCTTCCAGATCGTCAGATATACGTCGCTCAATACATCCTCCGCGGCCTGCCGGTCACCGCAGATACGCAGGCACACGCCAAAAAGCTTCGCCGATGTAAGATCATAAAGCGTCCTGAACGCTCCGCGATCTTCCCCGCCGGTGGCGACCAGGGCCTCGACCAGCCGCTGGCGGGCGGCATCGGTATCGGTCCGGGCGGGCGGGCTGTTCATCGTCCTACTGCGAGCGAAGTTCGGCGAGGTGACCGCGCTCGACGCGCTCGCCATTGGCCGCGACCGGACGCAGCGTCGGGCTCGATCCGCGCGCGGCGAAGGCGGTGTGAAGCGCAAGCGATTGTTCGTGGGCAAGCATCATCTGGTGGACATAATGGCGGTCGAATGGCGGCGTGTCGAGCGCGGCGAGGCGCCGCTCCTCACGCGGAAGAAGTCGCGCCGACGGCACGGCGTCGATCCGCCGCCCGGCGAACGACAATTGGTTCGCCAGTCCGCGATGGTCTTCGCGCATGCGGATCGCGAGCGCGAGGATAGCGGGGGCGCTCGACCGCTCGAGCGCAAGCGCGCTGGCGCGGACCACGAACAGGTCGATCGATGCGGCGGCGGCAACATAGGCTGCGGGATCGAGCGCGCTGGCCAGCGGCGGACCGAGCGGCCCCGGCACAGCCACTGGGCGTGGCACGGGGCGCTGGGTCGAGCAGGAGCCAAGCGCGAGCGCGACGAGGCTGCCGAGCGCGGCGCGGTGCAACCTGATCATACCCTCTCCCTTCAGCGTCCGAGCATCGACTCCGGCTTGACCACGCGATCAAAGGTTTCCTCATCGACCAAACCGAGGTCGAGACCCGCCTCCTTCAACGTCATGCCCTTCTTATGCGCATGCTTGGCGATCGTCGCGGCATTATCGTAGCCGATTTCGGGCGCCAATGCGGTGACCAGCATCAGCGACTTGTTCATCAGCTCGGCGATCCGCTCCTCGTCGGGTTGGAGCCCGTCGAGCGTGCGCTGGGTAAAGCTTTCCATGCCCACGCTGAGCAGGTTGATCGAGCGGATGATGTTGGCGCCGATCAGCGGCTTGAACACGTTCAGCTCGAGGTGACCCTGGAGCCCGCCGATGGTCACCGCGACATTATTGCCCATGACCTGGGCGGCGACCATGGTCAGCATCTCGGCCTGGGTCGGATTGACCTTGCCCGGCATGATCGAGCTTCCCGGCTCGTTCTCCGGCAGCTTCAATTCGCCGAGTCCGCAGCGCGGCCCGGAGCCGAGCAAGCGGATGTCATTGGCAATCTTGGTCAGCGCAACGGCAACGGTGTTGAGCACGCCCGACAGCTCGACCAACGTGTCGTGCGCGGCGAGCTCGGCGAATTTATTCGGCGCCGAGGTGAACGGCAATTGCGTGAGCTTGGCCACTTCTTTGGCGAAATCCTCGGCGAAGCCCTTGGGCGCGTTGAGCCCGGTACCGACCGCTGTTCCGCCTTGGGCGAGCCGGAACAGGCGCGGCATCATGCCTTCGACGCGATCGATGCAATCGGC
>JBKJTQ010000318.1:0-2900 GCA_046589895.1 Sphingomicrobium sp. | reverse complement strand
GCCATGGCTCCAGTCAGCCTCAAGCGCACGACGGCCAAGGTCCTGGATCTCGGGGCCAAACACCGAGCGGCCGTTCAAGAGCATCTTGAAGCCGTTATAGTCGGACGGATTGTGGCTGCCGGTGACCTGGATGCCGCCGTCGACGTCGAGCGTCGAGACCGCGAAGTATAGCATCGGCGAGGGGCCAAGCCCGATGCGGACGACGTCGAGCCCGCCCGCGATGAGACCCTCGATCAGCGCCGCCTCAAACTCGGGCGAATGGGTGCGGCCGTCGCGGCCAACCGCGACCCGCTTGGCGCCTTCACCGGCGGCGAGCGCGGCATAGCTGCGCCCGAGCGAGGTGGCGTCGGCGGGAAACAGGGTCGATCCGACGACCCCGCGGATGTCATATTCGCGCAAAATGGTGCGATTAAAATCGTGCAAGTTCAGTTCCTCAGTAAAGGCGTCAGCCGGCGGCGACGGCCTGGGGCGTTTCGGTGATCTCGGCTTGGCCCGGAATGGCCAATCCCGCGATCATCTCGCGCAACTCCTGACGCGCGGCAATGTGTCCAATCCCGACCTCGCCCAATTGGCCAAGGTCGAGCAGGGTCAGACCCTTGGGGAACAGCTCGCGGTAGATGACGCGCTCGCCGAGCCCGGGAATGACACGGAAGCCGACGCGGCGGGCAAGCTCGCTCAGGGCGGCGCCGACTCGCTTGAGGTTGTGCGATTCGACGTGCTGGAGGCGATTGCGGAGCACGACCCAATCGACGCTCTTGCCGGTTGCCTTGGCGCGCTGGGTGCGGCTGTTCCAGATCAGCTCGGCATAAAAGCTGGGCTTGGTGACCTTGAAATTTTCGGGGTGGACCTGCCCGATCAGGTCGAGATCGACGAAGCTGTCATTCATTGGCGTGACGAGCGTGTCGGCGCGCAGGATCGCGGCGCGCGCGACTGGATCGTCGCGGCCTGGCGTATCGATCACGATCACGTCGCATTGCTGCGCCAGCCGGTCGATCGCGGCGCCGAGCCCGGCCTCGCTCTGGTCATCGAGCACTTCGTAACTGGCAAAAGCGAGCTTTTTGTCGAGCCGGCGCATCGTCGCGTCGCGATTCTCGAGGTAACGCGTCATCGTCCGCTGGCGCTGATCGAGGTCGAGCGCGCCGACGCGGTGGCCAGAGGCGGCGAGAGCGATCGCGGTGTGGACCGCGGTGGTCGACTTGCCGGTGCCACCCTTTTCGTTGGCGAAGACGATGAAATGCGGCTGGCCCATGGCCCGGTTTGCCCCTTGTGTTGCACTTTGCCACGCGTACAAGCGCGGCCCCTGCCAGATGCATGTATCGAAGGGGCGAATCCCTTGCAAATTGTTCGTCAGATGAAGGCCTTGGGTCCGCTGCTCGGAAGGTGGCGGCGAGCCGGGGAGGCGATCGCGCTGGTCCCGACGATGGGCGCTCTGCACGCCGGGCATCTAGCGCTGGTGACCGAGGCGAAGGCGCGCGCCGGGCGGATGATGGCGACGATCTTCGTCAATCCGCTTCAATTTGGTGCGAATGAGGATCTCGACTCCTATCCGCGCCAGGAACCCGAGGATGTGGCGCTGCTAGAGGCGGGCGGGTGCGACTTGCTGTGGCTGCCGACGCCAGCCGAGCTCTATCCCGCGGGATTTGCGACCACGGTCAGCGTCGCGGGGGTCAGCGAGCGCTGGGACGGCGCGGCGCGGCCGGGGCATTTCGATGGAGTCGCGACGGTCGTCGCCAAGCTGTTCACCGCGGCGCGCCCCGAAATCGCAATCTTCGGCGAAAAGGATTTTCAGCAACTCGCGGTGATCCGGCGGATGAACGCCGACCTCGGGCTGGGGGTCGAGATTGTCGGCGCGGCGACGGTGCGCGACGAGGACGGGCTCGCGCTGTCCTCGCGCAATGCCTATCTGAGCGAGGCCGAACGGCATCAGGCGGTGGTCCTGCCGCAAACGCTCGAGCAAGCCCGCGATTCGATCCTTGGCGGGGAGCCGGTCGCGGCCGTGCTGACGGCGGCGATGGCGCAGCTCGAACAAGCCGGCTTCGGGCCGATCGACTATTTCGCCCTGGTCGATGCCGCGACGCTCGAACCGGTCGAAACTCCGACCGGCGAGATGCGGCTGATCGCCGCAGCGCGGATCGGCACGACGCGGCTGATCGACAATGTGCGTGTCGTTCGGGACACATGATTCGAATAGCGTCACCGCGTCGTTAACCATTTGTTCGTCCTTCCAGCCCGAAACCCTGTTCATCGAAAACGAGTGTCGTTTGAAACATGGGGACCGAAACATGGCGATCAGTCAGAAAAGTGCCGACTTCCTGCTCAACAGCCGCTTGGCCGATGCCGAGGCGGGGGACGTCGAGGCCTTGTTCGAACTGGGAGTGACCTTTTCGACCGGGCGCGGCGGGATCGATGTCGACCTGATCGAAGCGCATAAATGGTTCAACCTCGCGGCCTTGTCGGGTGACACGCGCAGCCAGGCGTGCCGCGCGGACATCAGTTTCGAGATGACCGCGCGCGAAATCGCCGAAGCGCAGCGGCAGGCGCGCGCCTGGCTTGGCCACACCGCGACGCAACGCCACGCGGCCTAACCTCTTACCGAACCACCACCGTCACCGAACGGCGGTTCTGGGCCCAGGCGTTTTCGTCCGATCCGACCGCCGCGGGGCGTTCCTTACCCCAGCTGATCAGGGTCAGCCGCGCCGCGGGGACACCGTTGGCAATCAGGAAATTCTTCGCGCTGTTGGCGCGGCGTTCGCCCAAGGCGAGATTATATTCGCGCGTCCCGCGTTCGTCGGCATGGCCTTCGATCGAGCCCTTGACCGAGGGATTGGCGATCATCCAGCGCGCCTGCGCGGCGAGCGTCGCGCGCGACGCGGCGTCGAGGCCGGACTGGTCGGTGCCGA
>JBKJTQ010000295.1:0-4975 GCA_046589895.1 Sphingomicrobium sp. | reverse complement strand
CTCGTCGAGGACGAAGGCATCCACCCCATGCTCCGCGCCTTGTGGCAACCGCGCCTGATCGAAGCCATCCAGTGGATCGCCGGCGAAGTCGAAGCCGACCGCGAGAAAGGCCGCGCCCCCAAGGCCGCCGAACTGTTCGGCAAGGCGCACATCGCCGGCGTAGAACTCTACGGCAAGGTCGACCGCATCGACATCGCCGCCGACGGCACCCTTGCGATCATCGACTATAAGACCGGCAAGGCGCCGAGCGCCAAGGCGGTTGCCGAAGGCTTCGCGCTGCAACTCGGTCTGCTCGCCTTGATCGCCGAGCGCGGCGGGTTCGAGGGGATCACCGGCACCGCGTCAGCATTCGAATATTGGTCGCTCGCCAAGGACAAGCAAAGCTTCGGCAAACGCACCGCCGCCGACAAGGGATCGGAGCCCGGCACGTTCGTTGCGACTGTCCTGAACCGCTTCGCCGAAGCCGCAAGCAAATACCTCACCGGCACCGAACCCTTCACCGCCAAACTCCACCCAGCCCACGCCCCCTACGGCGACTACGACCAATTGATGCGCCTCGAAGAATGGTACGGGCGGGAGTGAAGCCGCGCCAATCTTTCCCGCCCCGGGCAGGTAGCGGGCGGGGGGTGCGTCGAACGGTCGAAATTAGGTCGTAAACCGCTGAACGGGAACGACTGAGATGGATGGGAAGCGGACGTTAGTCGCCACCGCGCTTCGTCAGCCTAAACACCCACAGAACGCCTGTCATAAGGGGCAATGCAACTGCGACGCTCCAAATGATCCACATTTGTGCCGCTTCGCCCGCGTCTGCCCCTTTTGTAGACGGGAGTAGGTTGCCGCTTTTGTAGATGAACAGCCCTAAGAGGAACAACAAGCAAACCAAGCTGGCCGCTGTTAGGTTCAGCATCAACACGTTGTTGCGGTAAGGGCGCAGCATACTTTGGCTTTACGGCGAACCGCGCCATGACCGCAATGGGTCGTTTGCTGACTGTCCGTTTTCTTACAATTACGGTGACCGTTTACTAAATACACCAGTTAGAATCGGCTTCACGCACGAGTCCTGAGCTTCCACCTCAAGCCGCGTCTTCGATCTTTATCTGGAGCGCCAATCCCGCCGCCGCCGTCAGGTTCACGAGCGCGTCGAGCGAGAATTTGGCGAGTTTGCCACGCATCAGATCGTTGAGGCGGGGGCGCGTGATCCCGAGCCGCGCTGCCGCCGCTTCCTGGGACAATCCCCACTTGCTCACCTGCGCCTTCACGGCGGAAAGCAGTTCGGCGCGCGCCTTCATGTTCGCCGCTTCGGACGGCGTATCGGCGAGCGCATCGAACACATTGTCGAACGTCTGGACGTCCATCTTCAGCCTTTCCAATCGCGCAACCGGCGGGCCGCGAGGTCAATGTCCTTCTGTGCCGTCTGCTGTGTCTTCTTATGGAAGGCATGCAGCACGACCACGCATTCCGGCAGGGTCGCGAGGTAGATCACCCGAAACGCCCCCGAGGCCTCACGCACCCGAATCTCGCGGACCCCAGGACCGACGGTCTTCATCGGCTTCCAGTCGCCCGGTTCGTTTCCCTGCTGCACCTCGCTCAACTGGAATCCCGCCTCGGACCGAGCATTGTCAGGGAAGTCCCTCAGCCGCGAGAGGCTGTCCCCGAGGAAAGTTATCTGCTTCACGCAAAGCATGTATCAGAACCGATACATGCTGGCAACGGCCATGAGTACCGTCGACGAAACCGCTGTCCTACACCCAGCCGACCTGTCATGCTTTACCCTGGCGCCTCCAAGCGCCAGCGGCTCTTTGATATGGTCGATATCCCATCCAACGACAGGCGCCCGCGCCGCCCCTCGAAAATGGTAGGCCTCCCGGAGACTTTAGTGAACTTAGGACCGTAAGCGGGGGCTTTCCCCTCTACGCCTTGGTCCCGCCGCTCTTCGGCTTTTTAACCTTCGATGCGTATAAAAGCGCCGCGACGATCGCCGCCGATCCGATACCGACCGCATAACCCGCCTTGACCAACTTGGCCCGCCGTTTGCCGTCGTCCTTTTCGTCGCTCATCATCGTCTCCGCTTTTTCTTGGGTAGTCGCTCTATTCAAGCTTGCGGAGCTTGGGAAGCGTTGGCGCGCTTGCTAGGGGTCGCTTCATGTCGCGCCGCTTCAAACCGCTCCCCGTGCTCGAAGGCGATCAGCGCCGTGCATCGGACCCCTCCGCCCACGCCGCGCTGTCGGCCTCGGCGGGGACTGGAAAGACCCAGGTGCTTACCGCGCGCGTGCTCCGCTTGCTCCTCGGCGGGGTCGATCCGGGCGCGATATTGTGTCTGACCTTTACCAAGGCCGGGGCCGCCGAAATGGCCAACCGCATTGCCGCGAGGCTCGCCGCCTGGGTGCGGATGCCCGACCTCGCGCTGCGCCACGATCTGTTCGCGCTGGGCGAGGAGCATGACCCGCCTGCGCTGCAACGCGCGCGGCGCTTGTTCGCGCGGGTGCTCGAAACTCCCGGCGGGCTTCGCATCCAGACGATCCACGGCTTTGCCCAGACCTTGCTCGCCAGCTTTCCCGCCGAGGCCGGGATCAACCCCGGTTTCGAGCCGATCGAGGGCCGGGCCGAGGCCGAACTCACCCGCCGAACGCTCGCCAGCCTGCTTGCCGAGGCCGAGGCTTCGGGCAATGAGGCGCTGATCGCCGACGTCCAAACGTTGTCGCTTCGCCTCGGCGAAGGTGGCGCCCAGGAGTATATGACCACCTGCGCGCGCGCCGAGGAGATGATCGACGCGCTCGGCGATCCGGCTGGGTTTGAGGCCGCGCTGCTCGAAACCATAGGCATCACCGAAACCAATGCCAGCGACGCCATCGCCGCCAGGCTTGCCGACGACGAAATCGACGTGCCGACGATCGACGAATTGATCGAGGTCAACCGTCAGTGGGGTAAGCAAACCGGCGGCACCATCGTCGCCAATTTGACCGCCTTTCTCGCGGCAACTCCGGCCGAACGAACTGGCTTGCTCGACACCGTCGGAAACAAGCTCGTCACCGCCAAAGGCGAACCTTGCAAAGCGTTGACAGGACAGATCAAGGTCCACCCCGAATATGCTGAATTGCTGAGTGAATTTGCGCATTGGCTGGTAGGTCTTCGCCGCTTGCGCAATGCTGCCGAATTCGCTGCCACCCAAGCTGCGGGACTTCGTGCGGGGCAAGCCTTTGCGCGCGCCTACCGCCTTGCCAAGAGTGCCGCGGGAGTGGCCGATTTCGACGACCTCATCGCCTGGACACGGCGGCTGCTCAGCATCGACGGGATGGGCGAATGGGTACGCTTCAAGCTCGACCAGCGTACCGATCATATCCTGGTCGACGAAGCGCAGGACACCAATGCCGACCAATGGGCGATCGTCGACGCGCTCGCCTCCGAATATTTCTCGGGCCAGAGCGAGACCGAGCTCCGCTGGCGCACCCTGTTCATGGTCGGCGATTATAAACAGGCGATTTACGGCTTCCAGGGTACCGATCCCAAGCAGTTCGATGCGTTCCGCGAGATAGTCGCCGACCGCGCCGCCGCCGCCGGAGAGGCGGCGATCGACAGCGACAGCTGGGCGCGCGAGTTTCGCGACCTGTCGATCGATGCCAGCTTCCGCTCCTCGCCCCCGATCCTCCAGCTCGTCGACGCGCTGATCGACGAAGTCGGACATGGCGCGATGGGGCTGTCACGCCGCCCCAATCGCCACGCCGCGGCGCACACCGATCGCTCCGGCGAAGTGCTGTGGTGGCCGCCATTCTCGCCCGCCGACGCCGATGATGATGGGGACGAGGGCGAGGAGGGATGGGTGGCCGAACCGGTGCGGCTCTACGCCGACGCGCTCGCCCGCCAGATCAAGGCATGGCTCGACGAGGGTGCGCCGCTCGCCTCGACCGAACGGCCGCTGTGCGCGGGCGATATACTCATTCTCGTCCGCAGCCGCTCCGAACTTGCCAGCCTGCTCGTCGCGCGGCTCTACGTGCATGGCGTCCCCGTCGCGGGGATCGACCGGCTGCATCTGTCGAAACCGCTCGCGGTCAAGGATCTGCTTAGCGCGATCGGTTTCGCGGTTCAGCCGCACGATGATCTGACGCTCGCCGGATTGCTCGTATCGCCGATCGTCGGGCTCGACCAGGAGCAATTGCGCGATATCGCTTTTGGTCGTTCCGGCTCGCTGTGGAGCGCCCTTCAGGCGCGCCGCGCCGAAGCTCAATTCCGCCCCGCCTTCGCCTTGCTCTCAGCCCTCCTCGCCAGTGCTGACTTTGTTACCCCCGCGCGCTTCCTTGAAAACCTGCTGTCGGGCTCCGCCGACGCACGCCGCAAACTGCTCGAGCGGCTCGGCGAGGCGGCGCGCGATCCGATCGAGGAGCTGGTCGCAAGCGCGCTCGAGTTCGAAGCGCAGGAAGGCGCCTCGCTCGACCGCTTCCTCGCCTGGTTCTCGCGCGGCAATGTCGAGGTCAAGCGCGATCCGTCGAGCGCGGGCGATGCGGTGCGCGTGATGACCGTCCACGGTGCCAAGGGCCTTGAAGCCCCGCTCGTCATCCTCGCCGACGCGACGCATGACCCGTCGCGCGTCGGGCGCCGCGCGGTTTCGCTCGACCTGCCCCTTGGCAATCCGCGCCGCCCGGTGCCTTTGCTCCGTCCGCGCACCGAGGAACTGGTAAGCCCCTACACGGCACTGATCGAGGCGCAGAGCGAGTTCGATCTGCAGGAACATTGGCGCTTGCTCTACGTCGCGCTTACGCGGGCGAAAGAGCGGCTCGTTATCACCGGGGTCGCGCCGTCGCGCGGCGAGGTGGTCGAGGACAGTTGGCACTTTCGCACCGCCGCGGCGCTCGCCCAAATGGGCGGGATTGCCAATGATGGCCCGTGGGGCGAGGGTCTGAGCTGGCGCGGCACCGTTGCACCGCGCGCTCCGCGCCTCCGCGCTGGGCGCCGTCCGCTCGACCCTGTCACGCTGCCCGGC
>JBKJTQ010000210.1:0-3518 GCA_046589895.1 Sphingomicrobium sp. | reverse complement strand
GCCCTTAGTTACGCGGCAATCGCAAGAGCCTGATTATCGTTGGCACTTGTGTGAACGAGCCTTTGCGGTGGTCTCCTACCGATCGGCAACCTGGCCTTTACTGCACTCGTCGATCCTGTTTCGCCCCCATCAGCAACGGCGCAATTGCGCGAATAATTGCTTCGCGCCGCTGATGGTGGAGGCGCCGGGGTACTGCCCCCCGGGTCCGAAATGCCTATTCCGCCAAATACTCTACCGACATAGCCGGTTGCCCGGCAGGGCCAAGATATGCTTTGGGGGGCAAGGTTGCAAGGCGATTGACTTTTCGACGGCCGTCGCGGAACCGTTACGAAGTGGACGGCGTTGGAACCAATCGTGCAGTCGAGGCGAACGCCGCCGCACTGATATAAGGGGAATTTTTAATGAAGAAGCTTTCTTTCGCCATCGTTGGCGCTGCTACGCTCGCTCTCGCCGCTTGTGGCGGTAAGGGCGACGATGCCCTCGGTGACAATGTCGCCGACAACTATGAAGCCGCCGCCGACAACCTCGAGATGATGGCCGACAACACCGCCAATGGTGCCGAAGCCGCCGCGCTTGAGAATCAGGCCGATGCGCTTGAAGCCGAAGGCGCTCGCAAGGAAGAAGCGATTGACGAGGCCGACACCAACAACGCGGCTGCCGTCAACGCGATGTAGTTTTTTCCCTGGGCCTTCGGGCATGGGGAAAGAGGAAGGGCTGGAATCCTCACGGGGATTCCGGCCCTTTTCCTTTGGCGCCGCGCTCTTATGAGGGCTTCGATGGAGACCGATCCCCCAATCCCCGCCGCGACGCTGATCGTGATGCGGCCAAGCATCGCGGCGGCGCCCGACATATTGATCGTCGAACGCGCCGCGGCAATGGCGTTTGCGGGCGGTGCGGTCGTCTTTCCCGGCGGGCGAATCGATCCCGCCGACGCCGCGCTCGCCAACTCGCTCAGTCGCGCCGCCGACGCTGCCAAAGTCACTGCGATTCGTGAAACGATCGAGGAAAGCGCGGTCCTCGTCGGAGTCAGCGCGCTGGCCGGCGATGTCGATCCCGCTCTCGGCCCGAACCTTCAGGACGCGCTGATCGCGGGCACCGGCTTCGCCGCGCTGCTGGCCGAACACCGGCTCGCGCTCGACCTCGACGCGCTGACGCCGTTCGCGCGCTGGATGCCCGCGTTCAGGCATGCACGGCGATTCGACACCTTTTTCTTCGTCGCCCCCGCGCTCCCCGGTGAATGGCAGCCGCGCCCACAGCCCGGCGAATGCCAATCCGCCAGCTGGGTCGGCGCGGCCGCCTTGCTCGACCGCATTGCCGCGGGGACCGACCATGCGATCTTCCCGACCAAGCGCAATCTTGAGCGACTCGCGCGTTTCGCCACCGTCGATGAGGCGCGCGCCGACGCCTTGCTTCATTCGCTCGATACGATCGTGCCGTGGGTCGAGCAGCGCGACGGCGAGCCCCATGTCTGCATCCCGGCGGACCGCGGCTATCCCGTCACCGGCGAACCGCTGAAGAGCGCCTTTCGTGCCTGATCGCTCGCGCATCGGCTGCTTGCTGCTGCTCGGCCTGCTGATCATCGCCGCATTCTTCGGCTGGCGCGAATATCGGCGGCTGGTCCGCGACGAGCCCGAGCGGTTCCCGTGGACCCCGCTCAGCCTGTCCGACCCAATCGGCGCGTTCACCGGGCGCAAGCTCACCGCGCTCGGGGAGACCCCCGCGCGCTGCAAGGCACTGATCGGCGCGATCGAGTCGGGCGACCGGATCGTCGGCACGCGGCGCGGAAGCGAAGCGGCCTGCGGTTATGACGCGGGCGTCGAACTCCGCCCCGCCGGCCCTGCCGCGCTGCGCTTCGCCCCCGCCGGGCTGATTACCGCCTGCCCGGTCGCCGCGGCGCTGTTGTTGTGGGAGCGAGACGTGGTCCAACCCGCCGCCGAGCGATTGCTCGGCGAACGCGTCGTTCGCGTCGATCATTTCGGAAGCTATTCGTGCCGCCGCCTCTACGGCCGGAGCGAGGGCGCGTACAGCGAGCATGCCACCGCTAATGCGGTCGATATCGCCGGCTTCCGCCTCGCCAGCGGCCGCCGCATCAGCGTGCTGGGCAATTGGAACGACACCGACGAGGATGCCGCCTTCCTGCGCGAAGTGCGCAGCGGCGCGTGCGACCTGTTCGCGACCGTGCTGTCGCCCGATTATGACGACGCGCATGCCGATCATCTGCATTTCGATCAGGCGGCGCGCGGCGCGATGGGCTGGCGCGGCTGCCGGTGAAGCGAGTCGAACTATGTCGAGCACATCGAAAAAGGGCCCCGGCTTTCGGCGGCCCCCCTTCGATCGGCAAGGCGGCCGAGACTATTTCAGATGCTTGGACAGATGCTTGTTCATTTCGAACATCGTGCACCTGTCGACTCCGAAGACCTTCTTGAGCTTGTCGTCAGCGAGGATTTCGCGCTTATTTTCGGGATTCTGCAGGTTGTTCCTGCGAATATGATCCCACACCTTCGAGACGACTGCGCTGCGCGGCAACGGGTCGTTGCCGACGATCGCGCCGAGCTCGGGCGACGGTTGGACCGGACGAGCGAGGCCGCCCCCTGCCTTGCGTGGTGTAGCGGATGCTTCTTTTGGCATGTGGCCCTCCTGTTGATTACACCTCAGGTAGAGCGCGAATTTCCCCTCTACGCAAGAGGGTGACGCAATCGGCGTGGTTAATCGCGCGCAAGGTCGAATGGCACGACCCGATTGGCGGCGTCATGACCGACGTCGGCGCGCCCGCCAAAAGCGATTTCCGAGCGCCGGCACCAGTCGCGCACAATGCTTGTCGCGTCGCTGCCGAAGGCCGGGTCATTGTCTGGAATTCCGCTCATCCGCCCGATCCGGATCGATCCGCAGCGCCGCACCGCCGCGCTGCCGCTGAGATGAAACATCATCCGGTCGATTCGATACTCATGCTCGGCGACATCCTCGATCATCAGGTCAGCGTCATCGAAGTTCGGCTCGATCGCGGTCCCGAGCAAGTTCGACAGGACGGTGAGGTTGAACGCCAGCGCGCGTCTGCCGGGTTTCAGTCCCGGCTCGAGCGCGCTCGCATCCCGCCTGACCAGCCAGTCGAGCGCGCGATGGATCGCCGCCTCTCCCCCTTCGCGCAGCACGTCCTGAACCATCGGTCCATGCGCCACGCCAAGCCCTGCCCGGTCGAACGCGGCGAGCAGGAACCCCGCGTCCGAATAGCCGAGATAGGCCTTGCTCCGGGCCGCGTCGGGAAGGTCATGCGCCGCGGCCTCGGCGATGCGGTTCGATCCATAGCCGCCGCGCGCGAACCACACGGCATCGACGCCCGGATCGGCCATCACCGCACGCAACGCGGTTAGCCGCTGGATGTCAGGGCCGGCAAAATGACCAGCGCTGGCGAAACATTGTTCGTGGAGGATAATTTCGGCGTCCCCGCGTGCAGCGACGATCGCCTGCACCGCCTCGGCGGCTTCGGGCTGGAGCGTGCAACTCGGCGCGACAACGGCGAT
>JBKJTQ010000031.1:0-11476 GCA_046589895.1 Sphingomicrobium sp. | reverse complement strand
TCGCGCATTACGCTAGTGCCTGTGGATAAGTCGCGAAAAAAGGCGCTCCTGGTGCCGAGGAGCGCCCTTCACAATCCTTCGTAAGCGACTGATCAGCCGCTGTAATACATGTCGAATTCGACCGGCGACGGGGTGGTTTCCCAGCGCATCACTTCTTCCCATTTGAGTTCGATATAGGCATCGATCTGGTCGGCGCTGAACACGTCGCCCTTGAGCAGGAAGTCCTTGTCGGCGGCGAGTGCGCCGAGCGCCTCGCGCAGACTGCCGCAGACGGTGGGCACATTGATCAGCTCGGCCGGGGGCAGGTCGTACAAATTCTTGTCCATCGCTTCGCCCGGGTGGATGCGGCTCTGGATGCCGTCGAGGCCGGCCATCAGCAACGCCGAATAAGCGAGATAGGGGTTGGCCATGGCGTCAGGGAAGCGGAATTCGACGCGCTTGGCTTTCTCGCCCGCGCCATAGGGGATGCGGCACGACGCCGAGCGGTTGCGCGACGAATAAGCGAGCAGCACCGGGGCTTCGAAGCCGGGTACCAGCCGCTTGTAACTGTTGGTGGTCGGGTTGGTGAAGGCGTTGAGCGCGCGGGCGTGCTTGATCACTCCGCCGATGAAGTAGAGCGCCATTTCACTCAGGCCGGCATAGCCGTTGCCGGCGAACAATGGCTTGCCGCCTTTCCAGATCGACATGTGGGTGTGCATGCCGCTGCCATTATCCTGCGCGATCGGCTTGGGCATGAAGGTCGCGGTCTTGCCATAGGCTTGGGCGACCATGTGGACGACATATTTGTAGACCTGCATGCGGTCGGCGGTCTCGACGAGCTTGCCGTAGGTCAGCCCAAGCTCATGCTGTGCGGCAGCGACTTCGTGGTGATGCTTGTCGCATGGCAGTCCCATCTCGATCATCGTCGAGACCATCTCGCCGCGGATGTCGACCGCCGAATCGACCGGGGCAACGGGGAAATAGCCGCCCTTGACGCGGGGGCGGTGAGCGAGGTTGCCGCCTTCATATTCGCGGCTCGAATTTCCGGGGAGTTCGATGTCGTCGAGCTTGTAAAAGCTGGTCGCATAGCTGTCCTCGAAGCGGACATCGTCGAACATGAAGAATTCGGCCTCGGGGCCGACGAACACCGTATCGCCGATTCCGGTCGCCTTGAGATAGGCTTCGGCGCGGGTCGCGGTCGAGCGCGGGTCGCGCGCGTAAAGCTCGCCAGTCGACGGTTCGACGATGTTGCACACCAGTATCAACATTGGCGTCGCGCTGAACGGATCGATGTAGGTCGCGCCGAGGTCGGGCATGAGGATCATGTCGCTCTCGTTGATCGCCTTCCAGCCTTGAATCGACGAGCCATCGAACATGAAGCCGTCGGTCAGCATATCCTCGTCGATCACCGACGCGACCATCGTCAGATGCTGCCACTTGCCCTTTGGGTCGGTGAAGCGAAGATCGACAAATTCGATCTCGCCGTCTTCGATCAATTTCAGGACTTTTGATGCGGTGGTGGCCATGACGGGCTCCTTGAGGCATGAAAGAATCACCCGCAACCCCCGGCTACGGTTTGGCGCTTCCTTTCCCGTGGTGGTGCTGCGGAGTCACGGTGCGGGTGAAGATTTCACGCGGCGGCGAGGTACTCGAAACATCGCGCAAGGCCGATAAGGTCGCAAAAGTCACAGGGCCCAAGGGATAAATGATCGTCCGGGTCGAAGGGGGCGGGATAAGAACGAGCAGATCGAATCGAGCTGATCATATCCGCAGTTGAGTGACCATCAGCGAGAGTGAAGCAGAGGGCAGCAGTCTAGGGCAGCGGTTTTTCACGCGCGCAGCTGGCGGTTTTAGGTTCGCTTTCAACCAAGAGCAGACATTAGGGCCATGCCCATATTGTGCCCGATGCTCGTCGTCAGGGTCGGCGGCGGCCCATTTGCAATGGGACCGGCGGCTTCACCGCGTTGATATGTCCATCGCCTTCGCGATGAGCTTGAAGTCCGCTTCTGAGGCGGAAATCAAGCTGCGCCTGAACAAGATGCCCCAGGATCGCTTGCCCTTCGTCAGGTCGAGGTGATCAAGCAGTGGGCGGATCGGCGCTTCTTGCGCCTTGCGCTTCCAGTCGACGTCGCGGCGCCAGGGGTGAAAGGAACCGCCCATGTCGCCGCGATAGGCCTCGCCAGTCTCGATAGTGCCGATTGCGGTGAAGCCCTGCACGGGATCGCCGCTCCCCATTTCGGTCCTGGGCGAATAATAAGCGATCCAGTCACCGCTGGAGAGCCGCCGGATCGGCGCTTCCTTGCCATGGCCGAGCTGGCAGAAGCCGCCCGCTACGCCGCGTTGTACATGGTCGCGCGACGCGACGCCCAACCAATAACGCGTCATGCGGCCACTCATATGTGGCAAACACTTGCAACGCTGTAGATGTGAGCATCATATGTCGCCAATTCGCCGATCGGTGCCATATGCTCCTGCGCATCGGGGTTGTTCAACATGGCCTGGAAGTCCTCGACTGAGCGCCACTGAGCATAGTTGGCCACTCGCACGCCATCGATGCTTTTGTGGATGTTAGCCGAGATGAACCCCGGGATTCGGCTCATCACCCCGTCTGTCGCATCGACCAGGAGCTTGACCAGGCGATCCTGATCCTCTGGCTTCACCGTGAAGACGTTGATCAGCGTGACATGGTCCGGATTGGCGGTGATAGGGGTGGTTTCGACCGACATGTTATCTCCTAGTCAAGAATTCAGTATAAGGACCCTGATACAATGGATGGCCCCGCGCTTAGTTCCCATCCGGCCGCCGACAATATCGGCTACCAGTTGAAGGCGCTGCAGCAGGCGCTTCGCCAGGCGATGGACCAGACGCTTTCCGAAATTGGCCTGACTACCCCGCAATATGCCGCGCTTTCGGCGCTCGAAGCGGTGCCGAGTCGCTCCGGCGCCGAACTCGCGCGCGCCTGCTTCGTCACGCCTCAGACCATGCAGGACATCCTGACCGGCCTGATCCGAGCCGGCTGGATCGCGCGCACCCCGCATCCCAATCACGGACGCATCCTGCGCGCCGACCTGACGCCGGCCGGCGAAGCACTGGTCGCTCAGGGGCAGGTCCGGGTCGCGGCAGTCGAGGCGACGCTCCTTGACGGGCTCTCCGAAAGTAGCCTGAAGACCTTCTCGCGCACCCTCGCGCGTTGCAGGGCCAATTTCGTCGAGGGCTCCTGACGCGAAAAACCGTGGCATCGGTCAATCGGGTCGCAAGCTGACCAATTGTCTTTCGCCGTTGACGGCAGTCCACCCATTGCGGACCGTCCGCTTTTGCTGAGGCGACAGGCCTTTATCCGGCAGCTTAGCGAGGCGGCCATTCCTGGTTGCGGGAGAGGATCAGTGAGCCCGCCGTTGCGCGGCGACGAGCATGCGCATTAGCATTGCGACGGGGCGCGGGACGCCGACCTTTCCCTCGAGCCACAGGCTGACCGCCGAGCGGCTGACCCCGATCGCCGCGGCGAGCTCGCTTTGCGTGCGGTAACCGAGCTTGCGCATATGTGCGCGAAGCTCATCGGGGGGCATCGAGGCAATGGAATCGTGCGAAAGAGTGGTCATGGCCGTCCTGTGAGGGCCATTGCGAGCTGAGCGATGCAATCCATGGTGCAGGATTGCCGCGTTGTTACGCTCCTCGCAATGACGAATGCTGGCTAAATCGCGTCCTTACCCTGTTCGCCGGTGCGGATGCGGATCGCCTGTCCGACGGGGAGTACGAAAATCTTTCCGTCGCCGATGCGGCCGGTGCGCGCGCTGGCCTCGATCGCCTCCACGGCGCGCTCGACCTGCTCGTCCTCGACCACCACCTCGACCTTCACCTTGGGGAGAAAATCTACGACATATTCGGCGCCGCGGTAGAGTTCGGTATGGCCCTTCTGACGGCCGAAGCCCTTGACCTCGGTGACGGTAATTCCACTCACTCCGACCTCGTGGAGCGCGTCCTTCACATCGTCGAGCTTGAACGGTTTGATGATGGCTTCGATTTTTTTCACTGCGCTCGCTCTCCTGTCGGCAGGCAATTGACGCATCATAGAGTCTGTTACACTTATGTGGAAGCGGCACCGCCCTCCGCTGCCGTTCCAACGATGCTGTACATCGCCGGAACCTTAAGCTGCCTCTTTTAAACAGACTCCATGCGACTCAAACTGCAAAAGCGTTGCCAAATGTCTGCCGCAATTGGCGGGCAAGACTGTTTTCCATGAAAGCCATCATCCTTTCCGCGGGCCAGGGATCGCGCCTTGGGCACCTCACCCACAATCGGCCCAAATGCCTGATCGAGTTCGCCGGACGCTCGCTGCTCGACCGTCAGCTCGACACGCTCGCTGCCACTGGCATCGACGATGTGGTGGTGGTGACGGGGTTTCGCGACGACCAGATCGAAGCGTCGCTGGCGCGGCGCAAGCGAGGTCCGCGGGTGCGGACGATCTTCAATCCTTTCTATCAGGTCGCGGACAATCTCGGCTCCCTGTTCATCGCGCGCCACGAACTGGCCGGCGACGTGCTGGTGTGGAACGGCGATACGCTGGTCAGCGACGCGCTGATGGAGCGCGTTGCCGCCATTCGCGGGCAGGCTGGGATTTGCGTCACGATCGACCGCAAGGACGGCTATGACGACGACGACATGAAGGTCATCGCCGCCCCCGACGGGCGGCTGCGCGCGATCGGCAAGCGGATCGCGGCCGGGGTCAATGCCGAATCGATCGGCCTGCTCGCGTTTCGCGGTGACGGCGCGGCGCGCTTCCGCACCGCGATCGATAGAGCGATGCGCACCACCGAAGGGACGACGATCTGGTATTTGCGCGTGATCCATCACCTTGCGCAAAATGGCGAGGTGTGGACTTGCGACATCGCCGGCGAACAATGGGGCGAGGTTGATTTCCCGCAGGACGTGCCGAGCGCCGAGGCGCTGTGCGCCGGATGGGACGCCGAGCGCGACCGGCAGGACGAGGCGGAAGCCGCCTGATCAATAAGGCGGTTTGTCGAGGCCCTTAGGGCTCTTGGTGAAGACCTCGTGCCCGGTGTCGGTGATTCCAATCGAATGTTCGAACTGCGCCGACAGCGAGCGGTCGCGGGTCACCGCGGTCCAGCCGTCGTCGAGCAATTTGACGTCGGCGCGGCCGATGTTGATCATCGGCTCGACGGTGAAGAACATTCCAGGGCGAAGCTCGGGGCCGGTGCCGGGGCGCCCGGCGTGGACCACTTCGGGGGTGTCGTGGAACAGCCGGCCAAGGCCGTGGCCGCAAAAATCGCGGACGATGCCATAGCGATGTTTTTCGGCGTGGCTTTGGATGGCGTGGCTGATGTCGCCGAGACGGTTGCCGGGGCGCGCCTGCTCGATGCCGAGCATCAGGCATTCATGGGTCACATCGACCAGCTTCTTTGCCTTGATCGAGACGTCGCCGACGAGATACATGCGGCTGGTGTCGCCATGCCAGCCGTCGATGATCGGTGTAACATCGACGTTGACGATGTCACCGTCCTTGAGCAGCTTTTCGCCGGGGATGCCGTGGCACACGACATGATTGATCGAGGTGCAGCAACTCTTGGTGAATCCGCGATAGCCGAGCGTCGCGGGAATTCCACCCGCGTCGAGCGTCATGCGATGGACGATCGCGTTGATCTCGCCGGTGGTCACGCCGGGAACAATGTGCGCGACGAGCGCATCGAGGATCGAGGCGGCGAGTGCGCCCGCCTGGCGCATCCCGGCGAACCCCTCGGGTCCGTGAAGCTTGATGACGTGGCCGCGCGCTTCGGTGCGGTCGTCGGGCGAAACGTGGACATATTCGGTCATCGCCCCAAGATAGGGTAGCAACCCCAGATTGTCGAACGGGCCAAATTTGTTGAACGGGAGTGTCGAATTGGCGAAAACCTGGACCGCGGCGCTGATCGTGATCGGCGACGAAATCCTGTCGGGACGGACCCAGGACCGCAATATCGCCCAGCTCGCGACATGGCTCAACGTCCAGGGAATCCGCCTGTCCGAAGTGCGCGTAGTGCCCGATATCGAGGAGGCGATCGTCGTCGCGGTCAATGCGCTGCGGTCGACCCACGATTATCTGTTCACGACCGGGGGGATCGGGCCGACGCATGACGACATCACCGTCGACAGCATCTCCGCCGCGCTTGGCGTCCCCGCTGTGGTCCATCCCGAGGGCCGCGCGATCCTCGAGAAATATTATGCCAGCCGCGGCGGGTTGACCGATGCGCGCCTGAGGATGGCGCGCGTGCCCGAGGGCGCCGAGCTGATCATCAACCGCGTGTCGGGCGCGCCGGGGATTCACATCGGCAACATCTTCATCATGGCCGGGGTGCCTCACATCACCGCGGGGATGCTCGACGGGCTGACCGGGACGCTCGAGGGCGGCCGCCCAATAGTGTCGCTGGCGATCGGCGGGTTCGTCCCCGAAAGCGAAGTCGCCGAACTGCTGCGCCTCACCGAGCGCAAGCATGAAAGCGTGTCGATCGGAAGTTATCCATTCTTCCGTGAGGGCCGCGTCGGGTCGAACTTCGTCGTCCGCTCGGAAGAGCAGGCGCAGGCGCAGGCATGTATCGACGAATTGACCGCGGCGCTCACCGCCGCCGGCTATGAGGTCATTGCGGGCGGGATTTAGCTGCCCGCGACGCTGCCGACATTGCCGTCGCTGTTGCGGTCGATGTAGAAATTATGCGGGTCGACCCCGGCGAAGGTCGGCTTGGCCTTGCTGGACCGTGACTTTCCGCACCCCGCTGCAGTCCGAACATGCCTTGCGGGATCGACAGACTGACGTCGTCGAGCGCCACCGTGCCATTGGCATAAGCGTGCGACAGATTGGCAATCTCGAGCATCTGGCCCCCCGTTATGACTGGTTTTGGCGTAGCGACGGTGTGTCGGCCCCGCAAAGGCGGCATTCGACCGGCCGACGAACGGCGGCGTTGCCACTTGGCGCGCGGGGCGACAAAGGGGGGCGGTGACGACGCGACGAGGGGCGGCGGTGGCGTCACGGTGGGTTGAGGCCGCGATGCGAGGATATGACGGAAACGCGAAGGCGGATTGGCAGCGACCCGCGCCGCGCCAGCGTGCCGTGGTGTTCGCGCTGGCGTTACTGGTCGAGCTGGCGCTGCTTTTGATCGTGATCGCGTTCGGCGGGGGCCGGGTGCGTGACGCGATCGTCGCGGCGTCGCCGATATCGATCAATTTCATCCCCAACCCGGCGGCGCGCGCGCCTGCTCCTCAGCCACGGCGCAGCGAAGACAGGGCCGCCCCCAGGCCGTCGCCTCCGGTGAAGCGCCCGCCACGCCCGCCGGTGCCGCGCGAAGCCTTGCCCTATATCCCGCTCAGCAAGTCCGACCTTGCGGCGAGCGACATCGCCAGGCTCGGCTCGGCGGTGTCACCCGCGGCGGCGGCAAGCGCGGCCGCCGCGACCTCCGCCGCCGGGCCCGGCGAGGGGCCGGGCGGGGTGACGCTGTACAATGCCGAATGGGTGCGCGAGCCGAGCAACGCCGAGCTTCGCACCTATTTGCCGCGTGGCGCGGATTCGGGCAGCTGGGCGCTGATCGCGTGTCAGACGATCGCGCATAACCGCGTCGAAAATTGCGCCCAGCTGGGTGAATCACCGCGCGGGTCGGGACTGTCGAAGGCGATGCGGCTCGCAGCGTGGCAATTCCAGGTCCGCCCGCCGCGCATCGACGGCAAGCCGATGGTCGGGGCCTGGGTCAGGATCCGGATCGATTTCGGAGACAAAGGCAGATCGGAATAAGGCCGCGAAGTTACACCCAAAGCCGCGCGCGAGCCGCCGTCCGGCGTTTTTCAATATAATCGGTCGTTATCAGCCACTATAGCGCCCGCACCAACTTGACCGCCATCGCCGCCCACGGCGGGTCGGTGACGACGGCCTGGCGCCCGCCCGCGCCGGGGGGGAGCAGGTGGAGTTTGCCCCCCGGCTGTCCGGGGAAAGGCGCCTCGCGTCCGATCAGGCGGCCGAACAGGAAGCGGCCGGCGGGGCGGGGGAGGATGAGGTCGCGGTTGAGCGCGCGGCCAAAGTCGGCGGGCTCCAATCGCTCGCACCAGATTTCGTCGCCAACGCGATAATCGCCAAGGCTTGCCGAGACGGTGATCGCGATCAGCCCGGCAGCGACCTTAGGCGGAACGACGATCGCGGTGCGCCGCGGCGCCACTGCCCCGTTCGCACCCAAGATCGCGACCACCGGAAGCTCGGCACGATCGGGATGGTCGACGAGGTCCGACGCCTCGACCCCGAGCGCGCCGGAGATACGGTTGAGCCAGCCGACCGAAACCGTTCTGGTTCCCATTTCGAGACGGCCGATGGTTTGCGGAGTGGTCGGCGGCTGGCAGGCGCGCGCAACATCGTCGAGCGTCATTCCGCGCGCGCGGCGCACTTCGCGAATCCGGGTGATCATTGCCGCACCTCTTTCTCTCTAGCGAACCTTGGTGGTTTTACGCTGTCCTACAGATTTGCCGCTGTGGCAAGGCTTGGCTCGCTAGAGGAGAGTGGACATGGTTGAGTCGGCACGCGTCGTTGAGGGTAAATTGCTGAGCGAGCGGGCGGTGCCCGGCGACCCTAAGCGCGAGGCGGGAAAGGCGAACAGCCCGGCGCGATCGCGGACGGTCAACCTCGCCGAAAGTCCGCTCGGCTGGCTCCACGCGCGCGGCCACGTCACGGCGCGCCAATATGAGGCCGGCGAGCGGCTGCGCTGGGACTGGGAGCGTGCGCAGCTCGACCCGCAAGTGACGATGCGCTGGGACGCGGCGCCGATCAAGCGCGGGCGGGGCGGGCGCGGGGTGGGGCCCGATCCGCGCGATTCGCAAATCGACGCGCGCGGTCGCTTCCTCGCCGCGGTTGACCGCGTCGGGCCCGGACTGGCCGATATCGTGTGGCGAATCATCTGCGCCGGGGAGGGGATGCGGCAGGCGGAAACCGCTCTCGGCTGGCCGGCGCGCGCGGGGAAACTCGTCCTCGGACTCGCGCTTGACCGTATTGCGGACCATTATCGGATGCCGTTAAAGGATCGCTGATTCCCGTGACTTCTGGGACTTCAGAGGGCGCACGGGACGCCGGACGGGAGAAGTGAATGATCATCTATGGCATGACGTTATCGCCATTCGTGCGCAAGGCCGTGGCCTTCGCCAATGAGAAGGGGCTGGCCTTCGACATCAAGCCGGTCGGGATCGGCGACAGCGATCCCGCCTTCCGTGCCGTCAGCCCGTTCGGCAAGATGCCGGCGCTCGACGATGACGGCTTCGGCCTCGCCGACAGTTCGGCGATCTGCCATTATCTAGAGGCCATGCATCCCGATCCGGCGATGATCCCGGGCGATCCGAAGCTTCGCGGGCGGACCATCTGGTATGAGGAATTCGCCGACACCATCCTGGTCAATTGCGGGGCGACGGTCTTCTTCAATCGCATCGTCGCGCCGCGCTTCCTCGGCCGCGAGGGCGACCGCGCCGCCGCCGCCAAGGCCGAACGCGATGCGTTGCCGCCGCTGCTCGACTATCTTGAAGCGCTGATCCCCGCGAGCGGCTATCTGGTTGGCGACGTGCTGACGCTCGCCGATCTCGCGGTCGCCAGTCCATTCGCCAATTTCGAATATGCCGGCGTGACTATTGATCCTGCCACCTATCCGCGGCTGACCGCTTATGCCGCCGCGATTCTCGCGCGGCCGAGTTTTGCCGCCTCTCTCGAACGCGAACGCGGCTTGCTCGCCCAAGCGGCATAAAAAAAGGGCCGCGCTCCGGTGCGGTGCGCGGCCCCGATGGTTCGCGAACCGCTATTCGGTCGAGCCCTGGCCGTCCTTGGCGAAATCGCTCGTATCGTCGTCCTCGATCAATTCGCTGCTGGTGTCGGCCGCGCCTTCCGAACCGACGAATGACGAGCCTTCGATGTCGCTCGCCTCGCCGGTCGATGTGCCGCCTTCGATGTCGCTGCGCTGCTGGGCCGCGGTGTCGGATTGGCCCGCGCTGCCATGTTCGGCCTGGTCTTCGGGCGGCTCGGGCGTCTGCCCGGATTCGGGTTGCTCGGCTTCGCCGGTTTCGCCTTGTTGGCCCGATTGCGGTTGCTGCGGACTCTGCGCCTTGCTCAGGTCGGCTTGCTGGCCCGTGGTCTCATCCTGTTCGTCCCGATGGTCCATGATCATTCCTTCCTTGAGGATCCCCCATGCTCACGGATGATATAACCGCGCAGCCGATGCGCGCGTTCCGCGAATCGAGGCCGCGATGCGACGAATGGACGACGATGCGACGAACGGAATAGATGCACAAAAAAGCCGCCAGGATGGACCCTGGCGGCTGATTTAATTGGCATCGGAAGAAGCGCGAAGGTTCAGGCTTCGTCGCTTTGCGCTTCGGCGGTGGGCTCGGCCGTTTTTTCGGCGGTGGGCTCGGCCGCTTCGGCCGCTTCGGCCTCTTCGGTATCAGCTTCGGCTGCTTCGCCGTCGCCGATCGTGCCCGGCTCGGCGCCCGGATCATAATCCTCGGTGAAGCCCGCCTCGTCGCGTTCGAACATCGACGACATGACATCGACGCCCTGCGCCTGCAGCTCGGCCTCTTCGGGCGAGCGCGCAACGTTGACCTTGACCATCGCGATGACCTCGGCGTGGAGCACGACCTTGACCTCGTGCATCCCGATCGCCTTGATTGGGCGGCCGAGCACGATCTGGCTCTTGGTCACCTTGGCGCCTTCGGGCTCGAGCGCCTCGACGATGTCGCGCGCCGAGACCGAACCGTAAAGCTGGCCGGTGTTCGACGCCTGACGGATCAATTGAACGGTCTTGCCATCGACGTCCTTCGACGCGGCTTCGGCCTCGACGCGGCGATCGGCATTGTCGGACTCGATCTTGGCGCGATTGGCCTCGAACAGTTTTCTGTTGGCCGCGTTGGCGCGCAGCGCCTTCTTGTTCGGCAGGAGGAAATTGCGGGCAAAGCCGGTCTTGACGGTGACCACGTCACCGATTTGCCCAAGCTTTTCGACACGTTCGAGCAGGATGACTTCCATGTCTTCCTCTCCTTACTTCACGAGGTAGGGAAGCAGGCCGATGTGGCGGGCGCGCTTGATCGCCTTGGCCAGCTCGCGCTGCTTCTTGGTCGAAACCGCGGTGATGCGGCTGGGGACAATCTTGCCACGCTCGGACACGAAGCCCTGCAGCAGCCGGACGTCCTTATAGTCGATGACCGGAGCTTCCTTGCCCGAAAAGGGGCAGCTCTTGCGGCGGCGGAAAAATGGGCGGGCCATGTTTATGCCTCCTGTTCGGCGCGCGGGGCGCGCTCTGGGCGGTCGCCGCGATCACCACGGTCGCCACGGTCGTCGCGGCGCGGGCCACGATCACCGCGATCGCCACGGTCGCCACGTTCGCTGCGCTCGGACTTGCGCATCATCGCCGAGGGGCCGGCTTCATGCGCATCGACGCGGATCGTCATGTAGCGCAGCACGTCTTCGTTGAGGCCGGTCTGGCGCTCAAGCTCGGCC
>JBKJTQ010000316.1:0-8961 GCA_046589895.1 Sphingomicrobium sp. | reverse complement strand
CGCAATCATCCCGCTCAATCTTACGGCAGTGTTCCACACCACGCGACTCGCGCTGCCGGCGATGCGCGCCAAGCGCTGGGGCCGGATCATCAACACCGCCTCCGCGCACAGCCTGGTCGCGAGCCCCAACAAATCGGCCTATGTCGCGGCCAAGCATGGGGTGGCGGGCTTTAGCAAATCGGTCGCGCTCGAATGCGCCACCGACGGGGTGACAGTGAACTGCATCTCCCCGGGCTATGTCTGGACCACCATGGTCGAGAATCAGATCCCCGACACGATGCAGGCGCGCGGGCTCACCCGCGATCAAGTGATCAACGACGTGCTGCTCGCGGCGCAACCGACCAAGCAGTTCGTCACGGTCGACCAGGTCGCGGCGCTGGCGCTGTTCCTCGCGCGTGACGAGGCGGCGTCGATTACCGGCGCCAACCTCAGCATGGACGGCGGCTGGACCGCGGCCTAGGTTCGCAGCCATGCATATCCTGTCCGCCGCAATGATGTTCCTCGCCCTCTCGGGATGCGCGACGACGAGGCGCACCGACCGTGCCCTCGCCGCCGCGGACTGGCGTGCGGTGGTGACCGATTCAGACCGCGATCGCTTGCGCGGTTGGCGCGGCGACTTCGCGCGAGCGCTGATCCGCGCGCGCGCCGCCGGGCATGGCGCGGCGATCGATGCCGAGGGGCGGCTGCTGACGCCCGACGCGGCGATTCCCGGCGCGCTTTCCAATGGCGATTATCGCTGCCGCATCATTAAGCTCGGCGCGCGCAGCGAGGGGCTGCTCGACTATATCGCTTATCCGCGTTTCAGGTGCCGCGTGACCCAGGACGGGCGGGTGCAATATTTCGAGAAGTTCAGCGGTTCGCAGCGCCAGGTCGGGAAAATCTACCGCTCCGACGCGATGCGCAGCGTGTTTCTGGGCACGCTCATGCTCGGCGACGAGACTCGCCCGATGCGCTATGGCAGCGACCCCGACCGAATGCTCGCCGGCTGGGTCGAACGGATCGAGCCGCGGCGCTGGCGGATCGTGCTTCCCGCGCCGCGATTTGAATCCTTGACCGACGTCGTCGAACTCGTCCCTCAGGGCTGAATTTGCAGGAGTGCCCTCATGAAGACGTTCGTACCTTTTTTCTCACTGGCTCTTGCTCTGGCCGCGCCTGCTCCTGCAGCCACGATCAACGAGGCGATCCGCGCCGACATGCCGCAACTGATGGCGCTCTACCGTGACCTTCATGCTTACCCCGAACTGTCGATGCAAGAAGTGCGATCGCCCGCGAAACTGGCGGTGGAGATGAAGAAGCTTGGTTTCGCGGTTACGGAGAAAGTCGGCAAGACCGGGGTGGTCGCGGTGATGAAGAATGGCGCCGGGCCGGTGCTGATGATCCGCGCCGACATGGACGGCCTGCCGATCGTCGAGCAGACCGGCCTGCCGTTCGCCTCCAAGGTCCGCGCCACCGCCCGCTCGGGGGTCGAGACCGGCGTGATGCACGGCTGCGGCCATGACACCCACATGACCGCCTTCATCGGCACCGCACGCCGGCTCGCGGCGATGAAGTCGCAATGGTCGGGGACACTGGTGATGATTCTCCAGCCGGGCGAGGAGACCAGCGAGGGCGCCAAGGCGATGCTCGAGGACGGGCTCTTCACCCGCTTCCCCAGGCCCAATGTCGCGATTGCCTTTCACGACGCCGCCGCCCTCCCCGCCGGCGTGATCGGCGTCACACCTGGCTATGCGCTCGCCAACGTCGACAGCGTCGACATTACGGTCAAAGGGGTCGGTGGCCACGGCGCTTACCCGCAAACCACCAAGGACCCGATCGTCCTCGCCAGCCGCATCGTGACCACACTCCAGACATTGGTCAGTCGCGAGAATGATCCTTCCAGTCCGGCGGTCGTCACCGTCGGCAGCTTTCTCGCCGGGGCCAAGCACAACATCATCTCGGATGAGGCCAAGCTCCAGCTGACGGTGCGCAGCTATACTCCCGAAGTGCGCAAGTTGCTGCTCGACGGGATCAAGCGGATTGTGCGCGGGGAGGCGATCGCGGCGGGGATGCCCGACGCCAAGATGCCGATCGTCACCGTGCGCGAGGAAATGTACACGCCGTCGACCTTCAACACCGAGAAACTGTCGGCCCGCACGCTCACATTGTTCGCCACCCATTTCGGCGCCGGACGCGTGATCAAGACTCCGGCGGTGATGGGCGGCGAGGACTTCAGCCGCTTCTGGCTCGCCGACAAGTCGATGGAAAGCCTGATCTTCTGGGTCGGCGGCACCCCCAAGCCGGTGTGGGACGCCGCCATGGGCGATCAAGCCAAGCTCCCCTCACTCCACAGCCCTTATTGGGCCCCCGACGCCGAAGCCGTCATCTCCACCGCAACCGAAGCGCTGATCGTGTCCGCGCTCGACGTACTGAAGAAGGGGTGACGATGAAGCGTCCGCTATCGACCCATAACGGACATTAACGGTTCCGTGTAAGGCGCGGTCATGCGGCACCGGAAACCACTCGCAGCAACGTATCAGGGCCTTATTTTCCTAGGCTTCATCGGGTGTGTTGTGCTCGCCTTGTTAAGTTGGATGATGTTCACCCATCGCAGCCAGTGCGAGCCCCTTTTGCAAGTCGCTTTAGAACTCTTTCTCAGTCGGCGCAGCCTCTACGTCTATGACCCTGCCTACTACTATCTGTATGCCGGTCTTTCTGCCGTTCTCAGTGTTTTTTGGTCTGCAAGCTTTGTGGCCGCAATCTTGAGAAAACCACGCGAGGACCAGCACGTCGACGCGGCCTTAAAAAGTAAGTTGATACCGAGTGCACGTGGCGCCCCGCTCGATCCGACCTAATGTCCGCTTTCCACCCAAAGCGGACATTTTACCTAGTCGCTCGCGTCGTTGAGGGTATCGATTTGCCCGGGCGTCAAATCGAGCTTCAGTGCGGCGGCGAGGTCGGCGAACTGGTCGAGGCTGGTCGCGCTGGCGATCGGGGCGGTGATGCCGGGCTGGGCCTTGGTCCAGGCGAGCGCGATGGTGGCAAGGCTTGCTCCGGTTTCGGCGGCGATGTCGTCGAGCGCGGTGAGGACGCGCGGACCCTTGCCTTCGAGATACTCGACCGTGCGAAGCCCGCGCGGGCTTTTGCCGAGGTCGTCCTTCGAGCGGTACTTGCCGGTCAGGAAGCCGTTGGCGAGGCTGTAGTAAGGGAACACGCTGAGCCCCTGATTGAGCGCGACGATGCTCAGCGGCCCTTCATATTTGTCGCGCTCGACGAGATTGTACCACGGCTGGATCGCGACCGGCGCGGCAAAACCATTGGCATGGCACGCGGCCAGCGCTTGCTCGACGCGTTCGGCGGTGAAATTGCTGAGCCCGGTGGCGCGTACCTTGCCCGCCCTCACCAGCGCATCGAACGCGCCGAGGCTGTCGCCGAGCGGGACGCTCTCGTCGTCCTTATGCTGGTAATAAAGATCGATCCGCTCAATCCCCATGCGCTCGAGCGAAGCGTCGCAGGCGGGCGCGATGGTGGCGGGGGCGAGCCCGGCCATGAACCCGACCTTAGTCGCGATCACAACCGCGTCGCGCTTGCCCGGGTCGCGCTTCAGCCAGCGCCCGATCAGGCGTTCGCTTTCGCCTCCCTTATGCCCCGGGGCCCACGCCGAATAGACGTCGGCGGTGTCGATCATCGTTCCCCCCGCGGCGACGAACGCGTCGAGGATCGCGAAGCTCGCAGCTTCGTCGGCGGTCCAGTCGAACACGTTGCCGCCAAGTGCCAAGGGAGCAACCATCATGTCGCTGGTGCCCACCTGTCTGAGTGTCATTCGCTCATCTCCCGATCATACCAGGCGGCGGCCTCGCGGACGCGTTGCGACTGGTCACGCGGGACGACCAGGACCGCATCTTTGGTGGCGATGATCACCAGACCCTCGACCCCGATCGCGGCGACGCGCGGTCCCGACGACCGGATCAGCGTTCCGGCACTGTCGAACGCGACATGGCCGGCGCCGATGCTATTGTCGCCGTCGTCGCGGATCGCGGCATCGAACAATGCCTGCCAGCTGCCGATGTCGGACCAACCCATCGACACCGGGACGACCGAGATCGCGCTTTCTTTCTCCATCACCGCATAATCGATCGATTGAGACGGCGAGCGCGCGAATTGCTCGGCAGCAGGACGGATCGTCCCGCCGTCATGCTCCGCGGCGTCGATCGCGGCACGCGCCGCGGCGACCATCTCGGGCACGTGGCGCTCCATCGCCCCAAGCCAGGTTGCGGCGCGCGCGAGGAAGATACCGGCATTCCAATAATGGCCCCCGGCGTTGAGCAGCGTCTGGGCATGGTCGGCGTCGGGCTTCTCGATGAAGCGCGCGACCCGGCGCACCCCCGTTCCCGCAGCTCCGGCGATATAGCCGAAGCCGGTAGCGGGATGGTCGGGCTCGATCCCGAACGTGACGATGTCGCCCGCTTCGGCCGCTGCGCGCCCCGCCTCGATCGCGTCATGAAAGGCAGGAAGGTCGGCGATGTGATGGTCGCTCGGGCTCATCAGCAGCAGATCGCCGGGATCGGCGACCAAAGCGGCGAGCGCGATCGCCGGTGCGCTGTCGCGCTTCATCGGCTCGAGGATCAGTTGCGCCCCCGCAATCCCGACGAGCAAGGTCGACAATTCCTCCGCCTGCGCCTGATTGGCGACGACGATCGGAGGGCCGAACCGCGCCGTATCGGCGAACCGCGCCAGCGTCTGCTCGAACAGGCTCGAATCACCCATAAGCGGCAGCAGATGCTTGGGTTTGGCCGGGGTCGACATCGGCCACAGCCGCGTTCCGGCACCGCCGGCGAGAATTACCGGGCGTACGCGCCCCCCAATATTCATAACGTTCATGCTCCTTCCCTGGCGCAAAGCCGGGCCGCTGCAAAGGTTCCTTGACCCTCATTCACCAATCATTTGTAAAGTTTTGCGACACTGAGGGCATGTCGGACGATTTGACAGTGACCGAATGATGCAGCCCGTGCTCGCCTTCTGGTCGCACGCGCTGGCGGCTGCGCTTTATTCGGCGCTCATGCTGTGGGAATTGCGGCGCGGAATTCGCATCGGCAGCGAGCATCGCATGCTGCTTGCGGCACTCGCGCTCACCGCCTGCTGGGCGTGGCTGACCGCGGTCGAGCCCTTGTCGATGCTCGCCGCTTATGCCGAAACCGCGCGCAATTTGGTGTGGGTCGGGGTGCTCTACCGCCTCGCTGAGGGTGACGGCGGCGAAATGCGCCAGCGCGGGGTGCAGCCGGTCTATGCCGCGGTTGCGGGGGTGCTGGGCATGCAGATCGTGGTCGATGCATTGCCGCTGTTGATCGACGCGAGCGACCCCGGCACCGCCCTTCTGTCGACCGCGATCGTCCTGCGCCTGACCGCGGCAGCCGGCGCTCTTGTGCTGGTGCACAATCTCTATGGCCAGGCCGCCCCCGCGAGCCGCGGCAGCATCCGCCTCGCGATGCTCGGCCTCGCCTGCATGTGGGTCTATGACCTCAACCTCTATACGGTGGCTTATTTCGACCATGGCGCGGCGCGCGGGCTGTTTGACTGGCGCGGGTTGGCGGTGGCGGCGGCAGCGCCCTTGTTCGCACTGGGCGGGGCGCGCGGCGAGGGCTGGCGCATCCGTCTGTCGCGCGCGGCGACTTTCCAGTCCTTGTCGCTACTCGCGATCTGCGCCTATTTCGCGCTGATGGCGGTGCTCGCCACCGCGCTTCGCGGCAGCGGGGTCGACTGGACCCGCGATGTCGCGGTAGCGGCGATGGCGCTGCTCACCGTCGCGGCGATCGTGCTCCTCCCCAGCCCGCGCGCGCGCGGCTGGGCCAAGGTCAAACTCGCCAAGCACCTATTCGAGCATCGCTACGATTATCGTACCGAGTGGCTGCGTTTCACCGACACATTGGGGACGTGGGGGCCCGACGCCGCGCCGCCCGGCGAGCGCGTGGTCAAGGCATTCGCCGACATGCTCGACGCACCCGGCGGTATCCTCGTCACGTTCGAAGAAGGTGGCGGCTTCGAGCCTGCCGCCGACTGGCACTGGCCGGGGAGCGCGCAGCCCGGCGCCGCCGCCAGTCGCGAGGCCGCCGCGGCCTTCTGGCGCGCGATCGCCCACGAAGGCCGGATCGTCGATTTCGAGGCGCGTCGCGGCGGGTGGGACGGCGCGCGCGATGCGCAGCTCGCAATTCCCGCCGCCTTGCTCGCCGAGCCGAACGCGTGGGCGGGAATTCCGCTGATTCACAATGAACGGCTGGTCGCGCTGGTGGTGCTGGCAGCGCCCGATTATAATCGGGCGCTCGATTGGGAGGATTATGATTTGCTGCGCACCGCGGGGCGGCAGGCGGCCTCGGCGCTGGCCGAGGCGCACGGCCAGCAGGCGCTGATCAACGCCCAGCGATTCGAGGATTTCAATCGCCGCTTCGCCTTCATCCTCCACGACATCAAGAATCTCGTCAGCCAATTGAGTCTCGTCGCGCGCAACGCCGAACGTCACGCCGACAATCCCGAATATCGCGCCGATATGATCGCGACTCTGAAGGGTTCGGTCGGCAAGATGAACGACCTCCTGCTGCGCATCGCGCCGAAGGGCGAAGCGCGCGACGTCCACCTCGCGCCGGTCGAGCTTCGCCCCCTGCTCGGCGCCGCGATCGCCGCTCATCGCGACCGCCACGAGGTCCAGTTGCTCGGCGATGCCGGCGAATGGGTCGTCGCCGACGGCGGCGCGCTTGAGCAGGCGGTCGGGCATTTGCTCCACAATGCGATCGACGCCAGCCCGATCGGCGCCCCCGTGATCGTCCGCGTCGACCGCGATCATGAGCAAATCGTCATCGCGATCGTCGATCAGGGCCGCGGGATGGACGCCGATTTCGTCCGCAACCGACTGTTTAAGCCGTTCGCATCGACCAAGGATGGCGGGTTTGGAGTCGGCGCGTTCGAAGCCAAGTCGCTGGTCGCGGCGATGCACGGCCGCCTCACCGTCGAAAGCCGCCCCGGTCAGGGCAGCCGCTTCCTCATCACCCTCCCCCTCGCCCGAAAGATTGCCGCATGACCGACTTGCCCCTCCCCGTGCTGCTGCCTCTGCCCGTGCTATTGATCGTCGAGGATGACGAAGGACTGCAGCGGCAGTTGAAATGGGCCTATGAAGGCTATCGCGTGGTCGCCGCGACCGACCGCGCGCAGGCGATTGACCTCGTCCGGCTCCACGAGCCAGCGGTGGTCACGCTCGACCTTGGCCTCCCGCCCGATCCCGACGGGACCAGCGAAGGCTTTGCCACGCTGACCGAGATATTGGCATTGAAGCCCGATACCAAGGTGATCGTCGCCTCGGGGCATGGCGCGCGCGAAAGCGCATTGAAGGCGATCGCGCTCGGCGCCTATGATTTCTACCGCAAGCCGGTCGATATCGATGAGCTTGGGCTAATCGTTGCGCGCGCCTTCCATCTGCACGACATCGAGGCCGAGAACCGCCGCCTCGGGCAAGCCGGAGGCGAGGCGCAGACCGTGCTCGGATCGGTTGTCACCGCCGCGCCCGAAATGCTCGTCGTCGCGCGGACGATCGAGCGCGTCGCAAGCGCCGACGTATCGGTCATGCTGCTCGGCGCGTCGGGAACGGGCAAGGAATTGCTCGCCCGGGCGGTGCATGAGAAAAGCCCGCGCCACGCCGGCCAATTCGTCGCCATCAACTGTGCCGCCATTCCGGAAAATCTGCTTGAGGCCGAACTGTTTGGCTATGAGCGCGGCGCCTTCACCGGCGCGGTCAAGACTACGCCGGGCAAGATCGAACAGGCTGAGGGCGGAACGTTGTTCCTCGACGAGGTCGGCGACATTCCCTTGCCGTTGCAGGTCAAGTTGCTGCGCTTCCTTCAGGAACGGGTGATCGAACGGATCGGCGGGCGCACGACGATCGCGGTCGACACGCGGATCGTCTGCGCGACTCACCAGAACCTCGATGCGATGCAGGCGGCGGGAAGCTTCCGCGAAGACCTATATTACCGTCTCGCCGAAATCGTCATCGCCATCCCGAGCCTCGCCGAGCGCTCGGGCGATGCGGTGCTGCTCGCGCGCCACTTCACCCATCGCTTCGCGCGCGAGCTGCAGGTCAAGCTCGACGGGCTCGCCCCCGACGCGGTCGAGGCGGTTGCGAGCTACCGCTGGCCGGGCAATGTCCGCGAGCTCGAAAACCGCATCAAACGTGCGGTGATCATGGCCGACGGCAAGGCGCTCGGCGCGGCCGATCTCGACCTGCGCCAGCAAGCAGGCGAACCGCTCGCGATCAACCTCCGCGCCGCGCGCGAAGTCGCCGACCGCAAGGCGATCCACAGCGCGCTGACGCGAACCGATCACAACATCTCAAGCGCCGCCAAACTCCTCGGCATCAGCCGCCCGACACTCTATGATCTGATAAAGCAGTATCAGCTGGCGGGGTAAGGCGCCGACTGTGTCTGCCATCGGTAGTTTTCAGTCTGGCTGAAGTCATCCGGTATCAGCGCCAAGTCTGTCCCGAGGATGTCGAAGTGGCGCTTCCGTCGAGCGCTAGCCCGCCAGTCCGTCGGCGCGTTCGGCGACCTCGAGCCAGCGCTGCTCCGCTGAGTCTTTTTCTGCCCTTTTGGCGTCGATTGCCGTGGTGAGCGCGGCGAAGCGGGTCGGATTCTTGGCGTAAAGGTCGGGGTCGTGAAGCGCTTCCTCGTCGGCGGCGATTTCGCGCTCGATGCGCTCAATCTCGGCAGGCAGGCGATCGAGGTCGCGCTGGTCCTTGAAGGATAGCTTCCCCCTCCCGCCGGAGCGGGAGGGGACGACTCCCCGATGTGGAGCGGGGGAGGGCCGGTCGCCAGCTCCACCCACAGCCCCTCCCCTTCGCGCTGCGCGCTCTTCCCCTCCCGCTCTGGCGGGAGGGGGCGATTTGCGTTGCCGCATCCAGTCCTCGTAGCCACCGGCGACGATATCGACCTTGCCCGATCCGTCGAG
>JBKJTQ010000268.1:0-4200 GCA_046589895.1 Sphingomicrobium sp. | reverse complement strand
GTCAGCGGCAAGCGCGGCGGCAAGGCCAAGGGCGACCATCTAAATTCGGTCGAAATCCAGCGCGACGCGGGGCGCGGCGCCGACCATCGCGACGAAGATCGCCACCGCCTCGCGCGCGAAACCGCCACCATCGGCTACAAGCGCAAGAAGTATGAGGTCGATCTTATCAACCTGTCGGGCGGCGGGGCGATGATCGAGGCCGGCATCTGCCCGCGATTGTGGGACCGCATCGATCTCTTCCTCGGCGCGGGCAGCCCGATCGAATGCGCCGTGCGCTGGTTGCGCAATGGCCGCATCGGGCTCGAATTCGCGCATGAAACGCAGATCGAATGCGCCCCCGAGGAGCGCTACGCCTTGCTCCTCGACGTCATCCGCCGCAGCTTTCCCGACCTCGTCGCCACCGTGTCGATGGTCGAGCCCGAACCCGAGGCCGGCCCGGTCGATACCTCGCGCCGCGGCGACGTTCGCCATCCCTTGATCTGGAACGGCGAGATTTTGTGGCAGCATGACGTCCACACCGTGCGCTTGCGCAACATCAGCGCCTCGGGCGCGCTGATCGATTCGCAGGTCGATTTCCCCGAAGGCGTCGAACTGCTCCTCGACCTTGGCGACAGCGGGCAATTTTTCGCCACCGTCGGCTGGTCGCGCAGCGGCCAGGCCGGGCTGGTGTTCAAGCAGCCGTTCGACCTGTCGGTGCTCGCCGCCGCGAAACCGGAGGTTGCCGGGCAACGCTGGGACAAGCCGAGCTATCTCGACCATGATAGCGCCCAGGACTCGCCGTGGGCGACCGAGTGGGATCGCAGCCCCTTGTCCGACCTGCGCGCCGACCTCGAGGGCTTCCTCAAGCGCTAGAGAATATCATCCTCGTCGATCCGGCTCGACGTCCGCGTCTCGCGCATCGTCACATAAGCGATCAGGCTCAATCCGATCATCGCCGCGACATAATGATAGAACCACCGCTCATGGCCCGCATCCTTGAGCCACAAGGCGACATATTCCGCCGTCCCGCCGAAGATCGTATTGGCGATGGCGTAGGGCAATGCCACACCGAGCGCGCGGATATGACTCGGGAACAGCTCGGCTTTCACCACCGCATTGATCGATGTGTAACCGGTGACGATGACGAGGCTCGCCATCACCAGTGCGAACGCGGTCAACGGCGAACGCGTCGCTTCGAGCGCGGTGAAGATTGGCACTGTCAGCAGTGTCCCCGCGATCCCGAACGCGATCATCACCGGCTTGCGCCCGAAGCGGTCGCTGAGCATTCCGCCGAGCGGCTGGAGAGCCATGAACAGGAACAGCGCCGCAGTCATGATCCGCGACGCGGTCGGGCGGTCGAACCCGACGGTGTTGGCGAGATATTTCTGCATGTAGGTGGTGTAGGCGTAGAAGGCGAGCGTCCCTCCGGCGGTCAGCGCCATCACCAGCAGCGCCTCGCGGGGATGATCGCGCAACAGGCTGCGGCCGCTCGATGTCTTGCCCGACTTGGCGGCGGCGGCAAAGCTCGGGCTTTCGCTCAACCGGCGGCGGATGATGAACACTACCACGGCAAGCAATGCCCCGGCGAGGAAAGCGACGCGCCACCCCCAGCGCCCGAGATCAGCCTCGGGCAGCGTCGCCTGGAGCAGTAGCAGCAAGGCCAGCGCGACCAATTGCCCGGCGATCAGCGTGACATATTGGAAGCTCGACCAGAAACCGCGCCGCTTGCGGCCCGCCATCTCGCTCAAATAAGTCGCGCTCGATCCATATTCGCCGCCCAGGCTGAGCCCCTGGATCATCCGCGCCAGCACCAGGATCGCTGGCGACAGCAGCCCGGCGCTGGCAAAAGTCGGCGCCGCCGCGATCATCAGTGAACCCGCGCACATCAGGCTGACTGACAACGTCAGCCCCGCCTTGCGCCCCTTGCGGTCGGCGTAAATGCCGAACACATAAGCGCCGATCGGGCGCATCACGAACCCGACCGCGAATACCGCCGCGCTCGACAGCAATTGCGCGGTCTGGTCGCCCTTGGGGAAGAAGCTTGGCGCGAAATAGAGCGCGAAGGCGGCGTAGATATACCAGTCGAACCATTCGACGAGGTTGCCCGCTGACCCGCCGACGATGTTGCGCAGCCGGTGCTTCGCGCTCAGCACTTCAGCCACGATTGCCGCGCGTGCGCTCGGCGAGCCGCGCCGAATAGACAAGATAGACCACCAGCCCGACCATATTCCACAGCACGAAGTAGAGCTGGGTCTTCGACGGCAGCGAGGCGAACAGCCACAGGCACCCGCCGATCCCCGCCAGCCCGACCACCCACGGCAGCGGGGTGGTGAACTTGCGCGGGCGGTCGGGCTCGCGCACGCGCATCACCAGCATCGCCGCGCACACCGCGACAAATGCGCATAGCGTCCCGGCGTTGGCGAGCGCGGCGATCTCGGCGAGCGGGAACAGTCCGGCGATGACCGCCACCACGATCGCGGTGAAGATAGTGATTCGCACCGGCGATCCGCGCTTCGACACCCGCGCCAGTCCCGGCGGGAGCAGTCCATCTCGAGCCATGGTGAAGAATATCCGGCTTTGCCCGAAGAAGAAAGCGAGGATCACCGTCGGCAGCGCGATGACGGCGGATATGGCAAGGAACCACGCCGCCCCCGGCTGGTCGAGCTGGCGCAGGATCAGCGCCAGCGGCTCGGGACTGTCGGCGAAGCGGGTATAAGCAATCGCGCCGATCGCCGTCGCCGCGACCGCCATATAGATGATAACGCACAATAGCATCGACCCGACGATTCCGATCGCAAGGTCGCGGTCGGGGTTCCTGGTTTCCTCCGCCGCGGTAGCGATCGCGTCGAAACCGTAGAAAGCGAAGAAAATGATCGCCGCCGCAGCCATCACTCCGACCTCGCTTCCCGGCGCGCCCGATCGGGCGAAGCCGAACGGCATGAACGGCTCGAAATTGGTCGCGTCGAAGAATGGCAAGGCAACGATGACGAACATCGTCAGCGCGACCATCTTGATTACCACCAGGCCTGCATTGAGGTTGGCACTTTCGCGCGTTCCCGCGATCAGCAACCCCGCGACCACGACGATGATCGCGATCGCCGGCAGGTTGACGATCCCGCCCAGCTCTGGACCGTTGGCGAGCGCGAACGGGATATGCGCCAAGGGCGCGGCATAGCCAGACCAGCCGACCGCGACCGCGCTCACCACCAAACTATATTCGAGGATCAGCGACCAGCCGACGATCCACGCCAGTAATTCGCCGAACACGACATAGCTGTAGGTGTAGGCGCTGCCCGAGGCGGGGATCATCGTCGCGACCTCGGCATAGGCCAAAGCGGCGCAGGCGCAGATCAGCCCGGCGACCGCGAAGCTGACGATCACCGCCGGCCCGGCCTTCCCCGCGCCAACCCCGATCAGCGTCAAAATCCCTGTCCCGACGATCGCCCCGACACCGAGCGCGATAAGGTGCGGCCACGACAGCGACTGCGCGAGGCGGTGCTCCTCGGGCATATCCTCGCGCGCAACCACGAGCTTGCGGTAATTCCAGTGCTTCACAGCTGCTTCCCCCCCCCGACGCGGCGTCAATAGTCCTTGCTTGCACGGACATTGGCACTGGTGCGGCCGATCGTCGATACCGAGGACAGCAAAGACAGCCAGCGTGTCACCTGATACTCGATCCGCGTCGCCGAATAGCCCTGCCCGTCGCTGATCACTTCGACGAACAATTTGCGCCCGATATATTTGCCCGCCGAGATGGCGGTCTTCTGCCCGGTCGCGACATCGGCGGGAAGGATGCGTAACCGGTCGAGCCCGACGGCGCGGCGCACCGCATTGATCGGATCGAGACTCCCCGACCCCGACTGCAACGCCGCGACCGCGCTTGCCAGCTGGAGCGCCTCGGGCGCGGACAAATTGGTGATCCCGGTACCGAACAGGATGCGCGACAATAGTTCGTCCTGCGGCAGTTGCGGATTGCTGGTGAAGGCGATTTCGGGCTTGAGTCCTGTCCCCTGCACGGTGACTGCGGCGTCGACCCCTTGCACCTGTGCTTCGGCGCGAATGTCGAGCTGCGGATCGACCGGACTCTCGCCGCGGAAGCGGATTGTGCCGCGGTCGAGCCGGAACGAGCGCCCGGCGATTATGAATTCGCCGGGCGCTCGTTCCGGCTCGACCGCGGCACAATCCGCTTCCGCGGCGAGAGTCCGGTCGATCCGCAGCTCG
>JBKJTQ010000142.1:0-3141 GCA_046589895.1 Sphingomicrobium sp. | reverse complement strand
CCCCGGGCAGTTCCTCATAGTGGCAGCGTGCTTCGGCGGGCGGGCCGCGCCGTAATGGGAGGGCGGTGACGCGCAGGACGCGGATCACGTGGCGCAGCGGGAGCGCGACGACCTGCCCCTCGCGCACCGCCTCGGCACTTTTTAGCACGCGCTTGCCGTCGAGGCGAACATGGCCTTGTTCGACCAGGGCTTTAGCGAGCGAGCGGCTTTTGACCAGCCGGATGCGGTGGAGGTAACGGTCGATCCGCACAACTAGCGCTTGAGGTTGGCCAACGCAGCGAAGGCGTTGCCGGGGCGCGGGGTGTCGATGCGGGGTGGAGCGCGATGGTTGCCGCGCCACTTCCACGCCTCGCCCGCGGGAACGAACCCGACTTCGAGCATCAGCCGCTTGAGCGTCTCGGGGTCGAGCCCGAGGCTGGTCGCGAGCGCATGATCGATCGGGTCGCCGCCCTTGCTCGCCTTGACGAGATGGGCGTGGGTCGCGAGCCGGTCGGCGAGGTCGACGCGAAGCCAGGTCGCGCCCAAGCGGCGGAAGCCCAGCGCGGCGCCGCGCGGATCGGCGCTGCCGTCGAGCGTCGCGGCGGACTGTCCGAACAGTCGCGGCATCGGCTGCCCCGCGCGAACGCTAAGCAGTGCCGCGCGCCAGTGGATCGCCGCGGGCTTGAGCAACGGCTGGACATAGACGTCGAGCGCGCCCAGCCGGACGCGCTGGCGGTGGAGCGCGTGGCGATCGGCCTTGTCGAGCGCGGCCAATTGCGCGGCGATCGAGCGGCGCGGGAGCAGGCCGCCCGCATCGACCAGCATCGCGGCGAGCGCGCGCACTCCGGGGCTGGCGCTTTTGTCGGCGGCGGCGAGGGCGAGGTGACGAAGTGCGGGGACGTTGCGCGCGACCTGCGAATCGATCCAGCGCTCCATCCTCGCGCGCAGCCGGGCGCGGCGATCGGCCGAGAGCCGGTCGAGCGCGCGTGCGGTGCGCACCGCGGGCTCGAGCAGGCTTCGTCCGGGCGCGAGGCGGGCCAAGATGTGAGGGCCGGACTCTTGGCCCTTCGGGTTGTCCGGCCCTTCCCACGCGATCGCGAGCGCGCCACTGCTGTCCTCGCTGATCAGGCGAAAGTCGCTGTCGGGAGCGTCGCACAAGCGGGCCGCGCGACGGTCGAGTTCGTCGCCCAGGCGGCGCTCGGCGGCGGCGAGCAGCAGGCGCTTGTCGGCGAGCCGGGCGGCGGGATCGACCTTGAAATCGAACCCGGCAAGATGGCCGATCGGCTCGGGCCCGACGCTGACCTCGCCATCGGCGGCGACGGTGACGGGGAGCGCGTCGGCCCCATGCGTGCCAATGTCGCGCACCAGCACCGCGGTGCGGCGATCGACGAAGCGCTGGGTCAGCCGGTCGTGGAGTGCGTCGGACAGGCGACCCTCGACATGCCGCGTGCGCTCGGCCCATTTGGCGGGGTCGGCGAGCCAGTCGGGGCGCTGCGCGATATAGGCCCAGCTGCGAATCCCCGCGAGGCGGTCGGCGAGCGCCTCAATGTCGCCCGCGACATTGTCGAGGCGCGTGACTTCGGCGGCGAACCATTCGTGCGGGATATGCCCGCCCTCGCTGATGTAGTTGAATAGCCGCCGCACCATCCGCGCATGGTGCATCGGCCCCACTTTGCGGAAATCAGGCAGCCCGCATACCGCCCACAGCTTGCGCGATTTCCTGTCGCGTTGCGCGGCAATGGCAGGATCCTCGGCGATCATTTTCAACACCGCAAGGTCGATCGCGAGCGGCGCGGGGCGCAGCAGCGGATCGTCCGAGCGCGCCTCAAGGCTAGCGATGAGGTCGGTCACGCTGCTATAATCGAGGTCGGCGCTGCGCCAGTAGAGGTGGTCGAGCGGGCGAAAGCGATGTTCCTCGATCGCGGTGATTTCCTCCTCGCTGAACTCGGGCGCGCCGTCGCCGCCCAGCCCCAACGTGCCGAAGCTGCCGTCGCGCTGATGGCGCCCCGCGCGTCCCGCGATCTGCGCCATTTCGGGGATCGTCAGGCGGCGGTCGCGGCGCCCGTCGAACTTGTGCAGTCCGGCGAAGGCGACGTGGGTGACGTCCATGTTTAGCCCCATCCCGATCGCGTCGGTGGCGACAAGAAAATCGACCTCGCCACGCTCGAACATCGCGATCTGGGCGTTGCGCGTCGCGGGGCTCAATGAGCCCATCACCACCGCCGCCCCGCCCTTGAAGCGGCGCAGCATCTCGGCCAGCGCGTAAACCTGCTCGCCCGAAAATGCGACAATCGCGCTGCGCGGGGGGAGGCGCGACAATTTCGCCGCGCCGGCATAGCGCAGCGTCGAAAAGCGCGGGCGGCGGACGATCTCGGCCTCGGGCAGCAACTGGCGGATCAAGGGGCGCAGCGTGTCCGAACCTAGGATCAGCGTCTCCTCGCGGCCGCGTGCGCGGAGCATGCGGTCGGTGAAGACGTGCCCGCGTTCGGGATCGACCCCCAATTGCGCCTCGTCGATCGCGGCAAAGGCGAAGTCGCGGTCCCCGCCTACAGGCATCGATTCAGCGGTGGTCAGGAAGTAACGCGCGCCCTGCGGCAGGATGCGCTCCTCGCCGGTGATCAGCGCGACCTGATTGGCGCCCTTGATCGCGACGACGCGATCGTAAACCTCGCGCGCCAGCAACCGCAGCGGAAAGCCGATCACGCCCGACGAATGCGCGCACATCCGCTCGATCGCCAAGTGGGTCTTGCCGGTGTTCGTGGGGCCGAGGATGGCCCGGACGATGCCGTCGCTGCGCGGTGACATGAGCCCAATGTGGCAGCGCCCGCGCGAAGTTCAAGCGCGATCGGCGGAAACCGGTTCTTAACCATGAAGGTGGAGAGTGGAGTCAAGGAGAGCGACGACCAATGTATCAATGGCGCGACATGATGGCGGGCGGGGGCGGAGCGGCGGTCCTGCCACGCGGCTTCGTGCGCGTCGCGCCGCCGATGCCCAAGTTTAACCTCGTCGTCGATCTCGCCGCCGAGCCCCTGTCGGCACGATGGTGGCGCGGGGCGGCGACGCTCGGCCTCCTTTGCGCTAGCGCAGGGGTGCTCGCGCCGAGCTTCGAACCGCTCAGCGGCGGCCCCAGCGACCGGCCGAGCGCGAAGGCGGCGCGCGAAT
>JBKJTQ010000291.1:0-14222 GCA_046589895.1 Sphingomicrobium sp. | reverse complement strand
GCGCTGGCGCCAGCCGCCGGGGCCGGGCAATGCGCTTGGCAAGATCAAGTTTGTGATGGGCAATCCGCACGCGATCTACCTCCACGATACCAATAATCGCGGACTGTTCGACGCGCGCGCGCGTTTCCTTAGTCACGGCTGCATCCGTACCGAGAAAATCCTCGATCTCGCCGCCGAACTCGGAGGCGACGACGGGGGTCAGTGGAACCGTTCGAAAATCGACGAAACCCTTGCTTCGAACAAGACGGTCCAGGCGAACTTCATCACGCCGGTGCCCGTCTACATCGTCTATTTCAGTTCGGTCGCGCTGCTTGATGGACAGATTGCCGATTATGCCGACCTCTACAAGCGCGACGCGCGCGTGATCGCCGCGCTGCTCGACAGCGACGGCAAGCTGCCGGGGGCTCCGGCGGCGGCCAAGACGGCAGGCGTTCGCTGATTAAAAGAACGGCCGGGTCACAGTCAGCGCGGACCTTCCCGATGCCCGGATTAGGCGGCGCGGCCAGCGCCGCCACTTGCCGCGCTATCGTCCGCGGACGATCGCTCAGGCGAGTTTGTCGGCGTAGATCATCCGCCCGTCGTGAAGCCGGTTCATCACTTGCCACTGGCTGGCGCGGCTGAACGCGAAACATCCTTCGGAGCGACCGAGCTTGCCGTGGACTGCGATCATGTCGGGTTCGGCATACCAGGCGTTGTGGATCACGATCGCGCGCGCTTCGGCATTATTGTTCGACCAGTCGAGCCCGCGGACCTTCATCGAGGTGCCATATTTGCCCTCATAGGTATCGGCGGTGATGTAGGCGCCGTTCGAACTGGCAAGCGAGCCGAAGCTGTTCGAGAAATGGTTGAGATAACCCGAATGGGCCGGGTCGGAGCCGCGACCGTGCGCCACTGCGTGGCTTTCGACTTGGCCGCTCATCAGGTCGACGAGGTGAAACCGCGCTTCGCCGCTGCCCATCGAGAAATCGACCACGCCGATCATGTCGCGATGGCGCACCGCAGGGCCGTGCGAATCGAGCGCCGCCTTGGCGCGCCCGAACAAGGCGGCGTCGATCCCGCGCGGGCTGGGCGGAGCTGCGGCAACCGCCGCCGGGGCCGGCTGTATCGGAACGACGGGAATCGGCAGTTGGGCAAAAATCGTCGCCGGAAGCGCCGTCGAACTGGCTGCCGAGGTCAGCAGTAATCCGCCAGCGCCAGCGGTTCCGATGCGCAACATTTCACGGCGATTCAACGACATGGGACCCCCTTCGAACAGGCTGTCCTTATACCCGTGCGAAGCTTAATAGCCGACAACATAAGCCCCCGTTTTCAGCGCTTTGATCGTATTGGCGCCACGCTTCGTCGTAACCAGCGGAACATTCGCTATTTGCCGCATGCCGCATGCCAATGCCTTGAAATGCCGGGAGGCCGCTGCTAAGGGGCCGCCTTTCGCCGCCGACCTTGCGTTGGCAGTGACCATTCTTCGCATGGCAGCACGTCGTCGGCTTACGTCCGGGACGTTGCCGAATGGCCCGGCGGCGACCGGGCAGGATTGAAGGGAGTTCGACGACTTTTTATGCAAATCATCGTTCGCGACAATAATGTCGACCAGGCGCTGCGCGCGCTCAAGAAGAAGCTGCAGCGCGAGGGCGTCTATCGCGAGATGAAGCTGCGTCGTCATTACGAGAAGCCGTCCGAAAAGCGCGCTCGTGAGCGTGCCGCCGCGATCCGCCGCGCCCGCAAGCTCGAGCGCAAGCGGATGGAGCGCGAAGGCACCGCGCGCTAGACTGCAGCGCCGCTTCCACCGCTTCCTTCGCTGTGAGGTCATCCCATGTCGGTCACCCAGGTTCCGCTTCGCCCGATCGCTCGCGGCTCGCAGCTCAAATATTGGCTCGCGATCGCCGCGTTGGTGATTGCCGCACTCCTGCTTGCGCGACTCGGCGCGGGGCAGTTCAAGGCGCTCGACGTTGATGTCGTGACACCCGGCGCGGGCGGGCTGCTCACCGACCTCGATGGCGTGCTGCTCGAATATACTGGCAAGACTGATGATGGCACCGTGTTCGACAGCACCGAAGGTCGCGGTCCCGCGCCGATGCTGGTGGGGCAGGTCGTCCCCGGATTCCGCCAGGCGTTGCTCAAGATGCAACAGGGGGGGCGTTACAAGGTAGTGATCCCCGGGCGCCTCGCCTATGGCCCCAACCCGCCGCCGCAAAGCGGGCTCAAGCCCAATGCCGACCTCTACTTCGACGTCCAGGTCGTCCAGGTTGTGCGCAACGCCGCGATCCTGGCGGCGCAGCAGCAACAGCAAATGCAGCAGATGCAACAGCAAGGCGCCGCCCCGCCGCCGACTGAGGCGCGCTAGGCGTCAGCCACTCGATCGCCGTCTTCCGCATTCGCCGCGCGCCGCTTCGACCATTCCTCAAGGCTGACCTTGATCGTCGCGACGATCGGGTCGGCCAGCAGCAGGCCCATGAGCCCAAACAATACTCCGAACAATAATTGAGCCGCAAGCACCAGCGCTGGGGCGAGATCGACCGTGCGCTTGGCGACATAAGGGACGATGACATAGCCGTCGACCGTCTGGACGATGAGGTAGGTGGCGATCGCCCACAGCCCGGCTTCATTGCCGGCCGAAAAACCGACCGCGACCATCAGCACCCCTGACACGATCGCGCCAATGTTGGGAATGAATGCTCCGAGTCCGGTGATCAGCCCAAGCAAGGCCGCCATCGGCACGCCCCCCGCCCACAGCATCAGCCAGGTGCCGATGCCTTCGACCAACATGCCGACGATCCGTCCGAACATCAGTCGGCGGAGGGTGAAACCGACCTTGTTCGACAGGTCATAAAAACCGTCGCGATGCTTGGTCGGGAGCATCCACGCCACGCCGCGATCATAGAGCCTTGGCTCGATCGCGATGAAGATTCCGAGCACGAGGATCATCAGGATTGAGCTCAGCGCGCCGATCGCGGTGCTGAGCGCGCTGGTCAGCCGCCCGACGCCGCCGAGCAACTGCCCGCCGATGCGCGACATATTGCCTTCGGGCATCAACCCCCACTGCTGGACCGATGCCATCAACCGGTCGGCCTGGGTGGTGACGACCGCCTTGAGCGCTTCGGCCTGCGTGGCGAGCGTCGTCCCGGCAAAATAGAAGGTCCAGCCGATGAAGGCGAACCCTGCGATTGTGACGATCGCCAGCCTCCAGCCGCGCCCGATCGGCAGCACCCGGCCGAGCAGGCGAGTCCCGCCGTCGAGGATCACCGCGAATACCATCCCGCCGATGATCAGCATGATCGGCTGGGCGAGCACGATGCAGCCGGCCACCAACAGAACCATCCCGATCCACACCGCGGCGCGCTGGACTTCGCGGATGACCGCCGAATCGTGGATGTCGGTCGGGCCCGGGCGATTGTCGTGGATCGGGGCGATCGGGTCCTGGGCCATCGATATCAATCCTTCTGCGTGCGCAGCGAGTCGCCGGCGCGGCCGCCACGCAAGGCGGAGAACCAGGTCAAGGGCGCGGTCAATCGGGTCGAGCCGTCAAGGCTGAAGGTAATGAATTCGGCGCGGCCGCCGATATTCTCCCACGGCACCGGTCCGCCCAGCCCCTGCTCTTCAAGCGTGAAGCGGCTGTCGGCCGAACGGTCGCGATTGTCCCCCATCAGGAACAGGCGGTTGGCGGGGACCGTGACCGGCCCGAAATCGTCGCCCTGCGAATTGCCGAGTTCGATCGTGTCGTAACTGACCCCGTTGGGAAGAGTTTCGCGCACGATCGGCAGGCGGCAGAAGGCCGCGCCGTCGCTGCTCGCGACTTCGAACCCCGAAAATTCAATCCCGCACGGCGCATTGGCGTCGACCGGGACCATCGCCGGGGGGCGAAGCTCGTAGCGGAGCAGTCTGCCGTTGATCACCAATCGCCCGCCGCGGACCTGGATGGTGTCGCCGGGAAGCCCGATGACGCGCTTGATATAATCCTCATTCTCGCCCGGCGGGGTGACGATTACGACGTCGCCGCGCTCGGGCAACCTGCCGAACAGTCGACCGCTCATGAACGGCAGCGTTACCCCCCATGGCTCAGGCGGTCCGCGCAGGACCAAAGTGCGGACGATCGCCCCGGGGTTGGGAATGGTCGGCGAGACGAACGACCAGCCGTAAGCGAACTTGCTCACCACCAACCGGTCGCCCTTGAGCAAGACGGGCATCATCGATTCCGATGGAATGTAGAAGGGCTTGGCGATGAAGCTGTGGAAACCGAGCACCGCGAGGATGACCAGGCTCAGCCCCTTGATCTCGCGCCACAGCGCCGATCCATGATCCTTTTTCGTTGCAACGGTCTGCGCGGGGTCCGCCGCGGGGGCGGCGTCGACGTGGTCGGACAATCAGGGCTCCATCTTGGTCACGGAGAGAATGACGAAGGCCTGCGCCCAGGGGTGGTCGTCGGTCATCGTCAAATGCACTTCGATCGAGTGGCCCGCAGGCGCCAGCGCGTCAAGTCGCGCCTTGGCGCCCCCGGTGAGGTGCAGCGTCGGCGCTCCCGAAGGGGCGTTCACAACGCCGATGTCCTTCATATACACCCCGCGTTTGAACCCCGTGCCGACCGCTTTCGCAAACGCTTCCTTGGCGGCAAAGCGCTTGGCCAGCGTCCCCGCCATCGTCAGCGGCCGGGAGCGCGCCTTGCCCCGCTCGACCTCGGTGAACACGCGGTTGAGGAAGCGCTCCCCGAAGCGATCGACCGACGCCTCGATGCGCTCGATATTGCACAGGTCGGATCCGATCCCGACGATCATTTATCCCTCTCCCTGAGGGAGAGGGGGGGAAGCGCGAAGCGCCGGAAGGGTGAGGGTGAGTAAGGTTTCGGAGGGGTCGCCCTCACCCTCCCACTGCTGCGCAGCGGGCCCCACCCTCTCCCGATGGGAGAGGGATTAATCACCGCGCGCTATCCATCAGGCTCCGCATCCGTGCGACGCTCGCCTCGAGCCCGGTGAAGATCGCCTCGCCGACCAAAAAATGGCCGATGTTGAGTTCGACGAGCTGGGGGATGGCGGCGATTGCGGCGACATTGTCGAACGTCAGGCCATGGCCAGCGTGCGGCTCGATGCCATTCTTGGTGGCGAGCGCGGCGGCGTCGGTAATGCGCTTCAATTCTGTCACGCGCACCTCACCCTCGGCATGGGCAAAGCGCCCGGTGTGAAACTCGACCACTGGCGCACCGAGCCGCAAGGCCGCGTCGACCTGCCGCTCGCTCGGTTCGATAAACAGGCTGACGCGTATCCCGGCCTGGGCCAGCCGCTCGACGAACGGCTCGAGCATGTCAAACTGGCCGGCGGCGTCGAGCCCGCCCTCAGTGGTGCGTTCCTCGCGCTTCTCGGGGACGATGCACGCTGCATGCGGACGATGCGCGAGCGCGATCCCGAGCATTTCCTCGGTTGCCGCCATCTCAAGGTTGAGCGGCAGCGCGATGCGCCCCATCAGCCGGTCGATGTCGGCGTCGGTGATGTGGCGCCGGTCCTCGCGCAGATGCGCGGTGATCCCGTCTGCGCCCGCCGCCGCCGCGGCCTCGGCGGCGCGCAGCGGATCGGGATGCGCCCCGCCGCGCGCGTTGCGGATCGTCGCGACATGGTCGATATTGACCCCCAGGCGCAGCGAGCGGGTCACGCGCCCTCGACGGCGCTCGCAGGCTCGGCGCGACTTCCGGGCTTGGTCGCGGGGACCGCGATGAGGTCGGGGGGCAAATCGTCGGCCGAATAGGTCGGCACGTCGATACGGATCAGCGGGGTGAAGGGAACGCCGAGATCCGCGCTGCCGCCCGAGCGATCGACGAGGCTCGCCGCGGCGACGACATTGCCCCCCGCCGCCTCGATTGCGGCGATCGCCTCGCGCGATGACAGGCCGGTAGTGACGACATCCTCGACCAATAGCACGCGTGTCCCGCGATCGAGGCGGAAGCCGCGGCGCAGCCCGAATGTGCCGTGCGGGCGCTCGACGAACATCGCTTTCGTGCCCAGCGCGCGGCCCATTTCATGGCCGATGATCACTCCGCCCATCGCGGGCGACACCACCGCGCCGATCGTCGAGCGCAGCTCGGGGGAAAGCTTGGCGGCGAGCGCCCCCGCCAATCGCGACGCCCGCATGGGGTCCATCAGGACCCGCGCGCATTGCAGGTAACGCGGGCTGCGCAGCCCCGAAGTGAGAATGAAATGGCCCTCGAGCAATGCCTGAGCATCGCGGAATTCCGCCAATATCTCGTCGTCGGTCATGCTTGCCCCTCGCGCGGTTGGGGGCCGGAATAGGCGTCGGCGCAGCGCCCCGCAACCATCTCGAAATAGGTCGTGACGCGGCGCTTGAGGGTCTGGAATGTCCGCCCTATAAGGCCGCCACTTTCGAAGCCTGCCAAGCGTGGCGGCTCGTGACACAGCCGATAAGGGTCGGACGACGATGAAATTGATGCGATGGGCGATTGCCCTAACGGCACTGGGTCTGACGCCCGTCACGCTGGGTGCGCAGACGCCGCCCGCCGCCGCGCCGCAGGCCGCCGCGACTCCGACCGCGGCTGCGCCCGCACCAGCCGCCGAACCTGCCGCCGAGCCGGTGGCGGCGCCCGCTCCTGCCCCCTCGATCCAGTTCGCCGCGCCCTCGCCGGGCATCGGTGTCCCCGATGGCCGCAAGGGAATTCAGGATCAGGTCACCGAGATCGGCCGCGACGCCGCATCCTTTCATAACGGCCCGCTGCTGATCATGTGCGCCGCGATCAGCCTGTTTGTGCTGATCCTGCTGGGCTATACGATGGTCAAGTTCCGCCGTGGCGCCAATCCGATCCCCTCGCGGACTAGCCACAATACGCTGATCGAGGTGATCTGGACGGTGGTACCCGTTCTAATCCTGGTCGCGATCGCGATCCCGTCGATCCGCATGATCAGAAAGCAATATAGCCCGCCCCCGGCCGACGTGACGGTCAAGGTGATCGGCAACCAATGGTATTGGACCTACCAATATCCCGACCATGGCGGGTTCGAAATCGTCTCGAACATGCTCAAGGAAAAGGGCGAGGTTGCTGCCGGCCAGCGGTCGCGCACCGACGCCGACGGTCCCAAACTGCTCGCCGCCGACGAGCGCTTGGTGATCCCCGCGGGCAAGGTGGTCAAGTTCCTCATCACCTCGGCCGACGTGATCCACGCCTTTGCGGTGCCCGCTTTCTGGACCAAGATGGACGCTAGCCCCGGCCGCCTCAACGAGACATGGGTCAAGGTCGACCGTCCCGGGGTCTATTTCGGCCAGTGCAGCGAATTGTGCGGCGCGCGCCACGGCTATATGCCGATCGCGGTCGAAGTCGTTCCCGAAGCGACCTTCAATGCGTGGGTCGCGTCGAAGGGCGGCACGCCCAAGGGCGCCGCGCCGAGCACCGAAGCGACTCCATCGACGGCGCCCGCGGCAGGCGCCGGAGCGGCGCCAGCCATCACTGCGGGGTCGGCCGAGGCCGATCGCGCCGCGGTAAAGCAGCCCGCGTTGAACCAGGCCGCGACGGCCAATAATTGATTTAGCGGAAACGAGACGAAGATCATGAGCACCATCCCCGCCGACGCGCTTGCGCTGAAGCCGCACGACAGCCACGATGCGCACCATGGCGTCGATCACAAGCCGGGCTTCTTCGCCCGCTGGTTCATGTCGACCAATCACAAGGATATCGGCACGCTCTACCTGATCTTCGCGATCGTCGCGGGGATCATCGGCGGCGCGATTTCGGGCGTGATGCGCGCCGAACTCGCTGAGCCGGGGATCCAGATTTTGACCGGCGCCTGGCCACTCGGCGCGGGCAGCGCCAATTTCGACGAGGCGCTTCATCATTGGAACGTGCTGATCACCGCGCACGGGCTGATCATGGTGTTCTTCATGGTCATGCCGGCGATGATCGGCGGGTTCGGCAACTGGTTCGTCCCGCTGATGATCGGCGCTCCCGACATGGCCTTCCCGCGGATGAACAATATCAGCTTCTGGCTGCTCGTCCCGGCATTCCTGTTACTGCTCGGCTCGGCCTTCGTCTCGGGCGGCACCGGGCTTGGCGCGGGTACCGGCTGGACAGTATATGCCCCACTCTCGACCTCGGGCTCTCAAGGCCCTGCGGTCGACATGGCGATCTTCTCGCTCCATCTGGCGGGCGCGAGTTCGATCCTCGGCGCGATCAATTTCATCACCACCATCTTCAACATGCGCGCGCCGGGGATGACGCTGCACAAAATGCCGCTGTTCGTTTGGTCGATCCTCGTCACCGTTTTCCTGCTGCTGCTTGCGCTTCCGGTCCTCGCTGGCGCGATCACCATGCTGCTCACCGACCGCAACTTCGGCACGACCTTCTTCGACGCCGCCGGCGGCGGCGACCCGGTGCTCTACCAGCATCTGTTCTGGTTCTTCGGTCACCCCGAAGTCTACATCATGATCCTGCCCGCCTTCGGCATGGTCAGCCAGGTTATCGCCACCTTCAGCCGCAAGCCCGTGTTCGGCTATCTCGGCATGGCCTATGCCATGGTCGCGATCGGCGTCGTCGGCTTCGTGGTGTGGGCGCACCACATGTTCACCATCGGCATGGACGTGAATACCAAAATGTATTTCACCGCCGCGACAATGATCATCGCGGTTCCCACCGGGGTCAAGATCTTCAGCTGGATCGCAACGATGTGGGGCGGCTCGATCAGCTTCGAAACCCCGATGCTGTGGGCGATCGGGTTCATCTTCCTGTTCACCGTCGGCGGGGTGACCGGCGTCGTGCTGGCCAACGGCGGGGTCGATAATTACATGCACGACACTTATTATGTCGTGGCCCATTTCCACTATGTGCTCAGCCTCGGCGCGGTGTTCGGAATCTTCGCCGGCTTCTATTATTGGTTCGGCAAGATGTGGGGCAAGATGTACAATGAGCTGCTCGGCAAGCTGCATTTCTTCATCATGTTCATCGGCGTCAACCTGATCTTCTTCCCGCAGCATTTCCTCGGCCTTGACGGCATGCCGCGGCGTATTCCGGACTATACTCCGGCGTTCGCATTTTGGAACAAGGTCTCGACCATCGGCTATATGGTGATGGCGGTCGGAATGGTGATCTTCTTCATCAATCTGTTCTGGTCGCTGGCGAAGGGCCCCAAGGCGCCCGACAATTATTGGGGCGAAGGCGCGACGACGCTCGAATGGACCCTGTCGAGCCCGCCGCCGTTCCACCAGTTCGAGACGTTGCCCAAGATCGACTAGCTAACCTCCCCTCCCGCTCGCCGGAGGGCCCAAAGCGGCGGAAGGGAGAGCCTGTCTGGGCCCTCGCGCGAGCTTGGGGCGTGATGAGATCGGCATGCGGCGGGCTGGGCCGCTCGTCCTGCCATTGGCGGCACCGGAATCGGGATCAGCTGGACCAACTTGCGGAGGTCCCGGGCGATGGCGGCGAGGAGGAAGGTTGAGATGCACCATCTCACACAGCCGCCGCTACGGGCGGATGCCGACTGAGTAGCCGGCGATCAGCATCCGGATCATCATCGCCATTGACCAAAAGGGTTTCGCTTCCCATATGCGCCCCATCGCTGGCACTCACTAGATGCGAGTGCCAGCGCTTGTCATTGAACCAAATACAAGGGACTCACCACCATGTCATTCAGGCCGCTTCATGACCGCGTCCTCGTCCGCCGGATCGAGGCTGAAGAAAAGACCGCGGGCGGGATCATCATTCCCGACAACGCCAAGGAAAAGCCGCAGGAAGGCGAAGTCGTCTCGGCCGGCACCGGCGCCCGCAACGACCAGGGCACCGTTCATCCGCTCGAGGTCAAGACCGGCGACAAGATCCTGTTTGGCAAATGGTCCGGCACCGAGGTCAAGGTCGACGGCGAAGACCTCATCATCATGAAGGAAAGCGATATCCTCGGGATCATCGGCTGACCTCCATTTTTTCCTCACGCGGATGCGTGAGTTTCGAGAAGTTTATCAGGAAAGGGTAGCCAGATGGCAGCCAAGGACGTGAAATTCAGCCGCGACGCTCGGGAGCGCATCATGCGCGGCGTCGATATCCTCGCCGATGCGGTCAAGGTGACCTTGGGCCCCAAGGGCCGCAACGTCGTGATCGACAAAAGCTATGGCGCGCCGCGCATCACCAAGGACGGCGTCACCGTCGCCAAGGAAATCGAGCTTAAGGACAAGTTCGAGAATATGGGGGCGCAGATGCTCCGCGAAGTGGCGTCGAAGACCAACGACCTCGCCGGCGACGGCACGACCACCGCTACCGTGCTCGCCCAGGCGATCGTCCGCGAGGGCATGAAGTCGGTCGCCGCCGGCATGAACCCGATGGATTTGAAGCGCGGCATCGATCTCGCCGTGACCAAGGTCGTCGAGGATCTCAAGAATCGCTCGAAGCCGGTTTCGGGTACCCAGGAAATCGCCCAGGTCGGGATCATCTCGTCCAACGGCGACAAGGAAATCGGCGAGAAGATCGCTGAGGCGATGGAAAAGGTCGGCAAGGAAGGCGTCATCACCGTCGAGGAAGCCAAGGGGCTCGAGTTTGAACTCGATGTCGTCGAAGGCATGCAGTTCGACCGCGGCTATCTCTCGCCATATTTCATCACCAATCCGGAGAAGATGTCGGTCGAGCTGACCGATCCGTTCATCCTGATTCACGAGAAGAAGCTGTCGAACCTTCAGGCGATGCTGCCGATTCTCGAAGCGGTCGTCCAGTCGGGCCGTCCTTTGCTGATCATTGCCGAGGACATTGAGGGCGAAGCGCTCGCGACGCTCGTCGTCAACAAGCTGCGCGGCGGGCTCAAGGTCGCGGCGGTCAAGGCCCCGGGCTTCGGCGATCGCCGCAAAGCGATGCTTGAGGATATCTCGATCCTGACCGGTGGCGAGATGATCTCGGAAGACCTCGGCATCAAGCTCGAGAACGTCACCACCGCGATGCTCGGCACCGCCAAGCGCGTCACGATCGACAAGGACAATACCACGATCATCGACGGCATCGGCACCCACGAGGCGATCGAGGCCCGCGTCAGCGCGATCCGCCAGCAGGTCGAGAACACCACCAGCGACTATGACAAGGAGAAGCTCCAGGAGCGTCTTGCCAAGCTCGCCGGCGGCGTTGCCGTGATCAAGGTCGGCGGCGCTTCGGAGATCGAGGTCAAGGAGCGCAAGGATCGCGTCGACGACGCGCTTCACGCGACCCGCGCTGCGGTTGAGGAAGGTATCGTCCCCGGCGGCGGTACGGCGTTGCTCTACGCGATCAAGTCGCTCGATGGCCTCAAGGGCGCCAATGACGACCAGACTCGCGGGATCGACATCATCCGTAAGGCGATCGAAACCCCGCTTCGCCAAATCGCCCAGAATGCGGGCGTCGACGGCGCGGTGGTGGCGGGTAATCTGCTGCGCGAGGGTGACGAGAAGCAGGGCTTCAACGCGGCGACCGACACCTATGAGAACCTCGTCGCCGCTGGCGTCGTCGATCCGACCAAGGTCGTGCGCATCGCGCTGCAGGACGCAGCCTCGGTCGCTGGTTTGCTGATCACCACCGAAGCTGCGGTCAGCGAAGCGCCCGACGACAAGCCGGCAATGGGTGGAATGCCCGGCGGCGGAATGGGCGGCATGGGCGGAATGGACTTCTAAGGTCCGTCTTCAGTCCGAATTGCTCGAAGGGCCGGCGGGGCGAACCGCCGGCCCTTTTTCGTTGGCGGCGAGATTGTCGAGCGCCTGATCCGCCTCATCGAGCCGCGCATTCTCTTCCGCGGTCGGGGCAGGGGGACGCTCACTGTCGCAGGCGGCGAGCAGCAGCAGGATGGGGAAGGCCAGACGCATTCCCCGAGTGTCACGAAAAAGGGCCGCCCGCGCAAGCGGACGGCCCCCAATGTTTCTTCGCCATACAGCGAAGAAGGAGAATTACATCTCGTTGTCGGCCGCGTTGGCGACATTTTCGACCGCGTCGCCGGCGTTCTCGACGGCATTGCCGGCCGCGTCGAGCGCATTGTCGACCGAATTGTCGGCCGCCATGGCGTCGGCTTCGACGGCGTTCTCGACGGCCGTGTTGTCGACGGCATTGGCGGTCTTCGATTCGCACGCGGCCAGGCCGAGCGCGAGGACCGCAACGGTCAGTGCAACCTTCTTCATGATCGTTCCATTCCTTGCATGACACGCCCCCTTCCAAACGGTCGCGGGCGCCAAGCTCGGCCTGCCGGAAATTCGGTCAGGCCAGCGCGCGGCAATAGTGGACCGGACCGCGTCGCGCAATCGTCTTTGCGGCGAAAAAAAGACATGCCTCCACGACAGCCTTTGATTGACCCATATAAAGATATCTTTATATGTTTGTTTGATGTCGACACTCGCTCCGCTTTCCGCGCTTTTTCAGGCGCTCGCTGACCCCAGCCGGCTGCGAATTCTCGCGCTGCTGCGGTCGATGGAGCTGTCGGTCGGCGAATTGGCGCAGCTATTGGGGCAAAGCCAGCCGCGCGTCTCGCGTCATGTCCGCATCCTCGCCGATTCGGGGCTGGTCGCGCGGCGCAAGGAAGGTAGCTGGGTGTTCCTGACGCTCGCCGATCACGACCGCGCTGAGCCTTTGTTCGGCGCATTCGATTGCTGGGGCGGAGCGGAGGGCCATGCGCAATTCACCGCCGACGTCGCGCGGCTCGAGGCGGTCCGCGCCGACCGCGCCCAAGCCGCGGCGCGCTATTTCGCCAATCACGCCGAGGCGTGGGACGGTATCCGCTCGCTCCACGTCGCCGAATCCGAAGTCGAGCAGGCGATTGAGGCCGTCCTGGGCGAGGAACCGATCGGACGGCTGGTCGACATCGGCACCGGTACCGGGCGGATGATCGAACTGTTCGGCCCGCGCGCCGCCAGCGCGATCGGGATCGACCGCTCGTCGGAAATGCTGCGACTGGCGCGCGTCAAGCTCGAGGCGAGCGGGCTGCGCGGCGCAAGCCTGCGCCAGGGCGATATGTACGCTCTTCCGCTCGACGACGCTTCTGCCGACGTCGTGATTCTCCACCAGGTTCTCCATTATGCTCAGGCGCCCGCGCATGCGATTGCCGAGGCGGCGCGGCTGCTCAGCCCGGGTGGGCGCTTGTTGATCGTCGACTTCGCCCCGCACGAGCGCGAGGAATTGCGCGAAAGCGATGCCCATGCGCGGCTCGGCTTTGCCGATCCGGCAATGAGCGCCTGGCTTGAAGGCGCCGGGCTGACGTCGGAGCGCAGCGAACATCTTGGCGGCGGCGAACTCACCGTCTCGCTGTGGCTGGCGCGCAAGCCAGGCGGCCGCCAGCGCGTGCGGAGGGCGGCATGAACCGCGAGGGCCTCAGCGCGCCTGGCCATCACGCACCTTTATTCGCCGCCCCGCGCGGCGATATTGAAGTGAGCTTCGAATTCTTTCCGCCCAAGTCGGACAAAATGGCCGAAACTTTATGGCAATCGATCGAAACGCTGGCGCCGCTGGGCCCGCGGTTCGTGTCGGTGACCTATGGCGCGGGCGGATCTACGCGCGAAAGGACCCACGCGACGGTCGAGCGGCTGGTCAGGGAAACCGCGCTCCCCCCCGCGGCGCATCTGACCTGCGTCGGCGCGAGCAGCGGCGAGATCGACGATATTGCGCGCGCCTATTGGGACTGCGGCGTGCGCCATATCGTCGCGCTGCGCGGCGACCCTCCCGAACCCGGCCAGCCCTATGCGCCCCACCCGCAAGGCTATGCCAATGCCGCCCAGCTGGTGGCGGGGCTAAAGCAGGTCGCGCCGTTCGAAATTTCGGTCGCGGCCTATCCCGAAACCCATCCCGACAGCGATTGCCCCGACAGCGACCTCGACAATCTGATCGCCAAGATCGACGCCGGGGCCGACCGCGCGATCAGCCAATTCTTCTTTTCGGCGGATAATTACTTCCGCTTTCGCGACCGGGTCGCTGCGCGCGGGGTGGATATCGAAATCGTGCCCGGCATCCTGCCCGTGTCCAGTGTCGCCCAGACCCGCAAATTCGCCGCTCAATGCGGTGCCGCCATTCCCGACTGGATGGACCAGATTTTCGAAGGGCTCGACGACCTGCCTGCCGCGCGCCATCTGATCGCCGCGACCATCGCCGGCGAATTGTGCGGTCAGCTTTACGCTGGCGGCGTGCGTCAATTCCATTTCTATACGCTCAACCGCGCCGAGCTTGCTTATGCCATCTGCCATTTGCTCGGAGTGAGAGCGTGACCATTGCCACCGACATTCGTGCCGCCGCTGCCCAGCGTATCCTGATCAAGGACGGCGCT
>JBKJTQ010000235.1:0-6328 GCA_046589895.1 Sphingomicrobium sp. | reverse complement strand
GTCAAGCTTCCCCTCGCCGAACGCGCGCTCGCGCTCAAACTCCTCCCCCGCGACAGCGCCGACGAGCGCGCCGCGATGCTCGAGGTCCGCGCCGGCACCGGCGGCGACGAAGCGGCGTTGTTCGCGGGCGATCTGATGCGCATGTACCAGCGCTTCGCCGAGGAGCGCGGGTGGAAGTTTGAACTGATCAACGCCTCGGGATCGGACGTCGGCGGCTATAAGGAAGCGGTCGCCTCGATCGCGGGCAATGGCGTGTTTGCGCGGTTGAAGTTCGAAAGCGGGGTCCACCGCGTCCAGCGCGTTCCCGCCACCGAAAGCGGCGGGCGCATCCACACGTCGGCGGCGACGGTCGCGGTGCTTCCCGAAGCCGAGGAAGTCGATGTCCAGATCAACGATGCCGACCTCAGGATCGATGTCTATCGCTCGTCTGGCCCCGGCGGGCAATCGGTCAACACCACCGATAGCGCGGTGCGCATCACCCATTTGCCGACCGGGCTGGTGGTGATTCAGCAGGACGAAAAGTCGCAGCACAAGAATAAGGCCAAGGCACTCAAGGTGCTACGTACGCGGCTTTACGAACTTGAACGAAGCCGCCTCGCCGACGAGCGCGCGGGGACGCGCCGCTCGATGGTCGGATCGGGCGATCGCTCGGAGCGCATCAGGACTTATAACTTCCCCCAGGGGAGAGTCACCGACCACCGCATCAATCTGACGCTTCACAAGCTGGAGGCGATTCTCGAAGGTCCTGGGCTTGCCGAACTCACCGACGCGCTCATCTCGCAAGATGAGGCCGAACGGCTAGCCAACCTCGACGATGCTTGATTATCCTCTTCGCGGGGCCGTGAAGGGCGGGCAGTGAGCCGCATCGCGCGCGCTCTTGCCCGTGCCACCGAACAATTTGGTGCGAGCAGCGGCACCCCGCGCCTCGACGCCGAATTGCTGATGGCCGCGGCGCTCGGCATCGGCCGCGACAAACTGATCCTCGATGCCCCCAACGTCGCCGCCCCCGATGTCTTTGCCGGGATGGTTGAGCGCCGCCGCTCGGGCGAACCGGTCGCCTACATCACCGGCCAGCGCGCTTTCTGGACGATCGACCTTGAGGTCGGACCCGGTGCCCTCATTCCGCGCCCCGACAGCGAGACTCTCATAGTCGCAGCGGTCGAACATTTCGCCGGGACGGCGGGTCCGGCGCGAATTCTCGACCTCGGCACCGGGCCCGGAACGTTGCTGCTCGCCGCGCTCGACGAATGGCCCGCTGCTACCGGACTCGGGGTCGATGCCTCGCCGATCGCGCTGTCTTATGCTCAGCGAAATTCCGAGCGGCTCGGGCTCGCGGGGCGTGCCGCGCTCCAGCTTGGCGACTGGACCTCCGGGCTCAGGGACCGCTTCGATCTCATCCTGTGCAATCCTCCCTATGTCGCGACCGCTGCCGAGACCGGGCCGGGGGTCACCGAATATGAGCCCGCCGAGGCGCTGTTCGCGGGGGCTGACGGACTCGACGATTATCGCCGCCTTGCTCCGGCGATCGGGCGGTTGCTTGCCATCGGCGGGCTCGCGGCGATCGAGATCGGCCATGACCAGGCCGACAGCGCGGCGGCGCTGTTTGCTGACGCGGGGCATGCGCCATTTCTCGCGCGCGACCTCGCCGATCGCCCGCGTGCGCTGCTGATCACGGGTTAATCGACCACGGTTGATCGAAAAGGCTTGGAATATCCTCGGCTGCGTTATACATCGGAACCAGGGACGGGGCTGCATCTCAGACAATTGACGCGCTCCCCGCCACCGACCCCCGACGAAATCGCCGCGCTCACGCCCCTTCGGGCTACAGACGGCAAGGAGGGTCGACTTGCGCTGCACTAGCGCGGGCCGGTCACCGCGACGGGACCATCGCTTCCGCTAAAGGGAAGATTTTAAGGGCCTTCGCGACAATGCGGGGCCCGGTGCGACAGGGAACAAGACTTTTGATCAACAATCGTCAAGGCGGCCGCCGTCGCGGTCGCGGTGGGCAGCGTCCCCAAGGGATGTCCGGTCGTCCGGACGGCAATCGGCAGGACAATCGCCAGCGCGGCAATGCCGCCCAATTGCTCGAAAAATATAAGGCGCTGGCGCGCGACATGCAGCTTGCCGGTGATCGCGTGCAGACCGAATATTACCTCCAGTTCGCCGACCATTATTTCCGCGTTCTGGAAGATGGCCGCTCGCGCTTCGAAGAACAGAATCCGCGCCCTCGTCGAGACGAGGGTGACGATGGCGACGAGGAAATGGCCGGCGCCGACGGCGAAACGAACGACGACGGCGACGAGCAGCGCCCGGCGCCGCGCCGCGACCGCAATCGCCAGGATGGCAGCCGTCAGGACGGCGAATCGCGCGGCGAACGCCCTCAGCGCGTCGATCGTCCAGAGCGCAACGATCGTCCCCAGCGCTTCGATCGCCAGGATCGGCCCGAGCGCAGCGATTCGCAAGATCGCCCCGAACTCGCCGAGCGGCCCGTGCGACCGCGCCGCGACCTCTCGCAGCCGGTGGAAGGCGATGAGCGCATCGCGCTCGGCGTTCTTCCGCCTGCGATCGGGGTCGGCAATGATGATAGCGAGGTCGAGGCGCCGCGCCCCCGTCGCCGCGTCCGCAAACCGCGCGACGAAGACGGCGGCGAAGAGATTGCGCCCGCTGCCTGAAGCGAGTGGATAATGCCCTAAAGAAGGCCTCCTCGTCTCGGCGAGGGGGCCTTAGTCTTTGCCTGCACCCCCCGCCGGTGCGCACATATAGCGAGAAATGCTTCGGCATCCGCGACATCTCCTATCGCTGCGAAGAAGCCGAAAGCCTTGCGCCTTGTGCAGGGACGAAGGCCGGATCGAGGTCGACTGGGCGATGGACGGCGAGATGATCAAGCACGTGTGGCGCGAACTCGGCGCGCCCTGCGAAACCCCCGATACGCCAGCCAGCGGCTTTGGCCAGCGAATGATCGCGATGAGCGTCAAGTCCGGTCTCGGCGGAACGATCGAGCGCGATTGGAGCAGCGACAGGTTGACCGCGACTCCGCGGTTTCCCGCTGAAGCCTAAGCGTCGGGCAAGCCCTGTTTCGCCTCGCCCCATCCTGAGAGCAGTTTCGAGCCCGCGCGATCGAGCAATTCGTCGGCATCGCGGATGCTGAAGGGCGCGGCCTTGTCGAGCGCGTCCAATTCTTCCCACGCGATCGGCGCCGAGACCGGTGCGCCGTCTCGCGCGCGCGCCGAATAGGGCATTACCGCGGTAGCCCCGCGCTGGTTGCGCAGCCAGTCGAGGAAGATGCGTCCGGTGCGTTTATTCTTGCGGATGTTGGCGGTGAACAGCTCTGGCTCGGCCTCGGCGATGGCGCGGCTGAAGCGTTCCGCGAAGCTCTTGACCGCGGGCCAGGCGGCGCTCTGGTCGAGCGGGGCGACGACATGGATTCCCTTGCCTCCCGACAATAAGGGAAAAGTCTCAAGCCCAAGATCGGCGAGCAAGTCCCGCAGCCGCACTGCGGCCTGCTTGACCTTGGCAAAGTCCAACCCGATGTCGGGGTCGAGGTCGAACACCAGCCGGTCGGGTTTCTCGAGCGGCTTGATCCGGCTGCCCCAGCCATGGAATTCGATCGTCCCCATCTGGACGCACTCAAGCAGCCCCTTGGCGTCGGCGATGTAGAGATAATCGGCCTTGTCGCCGTCATTTTCCTTGATCGTGAGGTGGTGGACCGCGTCGCCCATCGATCCCGAATCATGCTTCTGGAAGAAACAATGCTTGGCGCGCCCCTGCGGGCAGCGGATCAGCGTCATCGGCCGCTTGCCAAGCGTCGCGAGCAAGGGGGTGGCCATCGCGGCATAATAATCGGCCAGATCCTGCTTAGTGAGGTCGTCGCCGGGAAAGATGATGCGGTCGGGGTTGCTGATCCTGACCCCGGCGCTCGCCGCGCTTGGGCGCTCGCCGTGTTTCGCCTTGGCGGGAAGTTTTTGCGGCACCTTCCGCACCACTTCGTTCACCTTCTTGTTCTCGCGCAGCGCGATGAAGCTCGGGTGGCGCAGCGTGCCGTTGGCGGTGAATTCGGTGTAGGCGACTTCGCCGATCAATTTGGGCTCGATCCAGTGCGAGCCGCGCAGCATGGCGCGCGGCACGTCGAGCGGGGGCGCCTTGACCGCGAGCGACGCCATCGTCTCACTCAAACTGTCGATCATCGCCGCGTTGAACCCGGTGCCGACCTTGCCGGCGTAAATCAGCTTCTTGCCGTCCCGAACGCCAAGGTGGAGCGAGCGAAAGCCGCGCCTTCTGTCGCTCGCCTGCCAGCCGACGATGACGAACAACTGGCGCTGGATGCATTTGATTTTGAGCCACGCTTTCGAGCGCGTGCCGCGATAGGGCGCCTTGGCCTCTTTGGCGATGATCCCCTCGCCGCCTTCCTTGCAGATCGCGTCGAACAGCGCTTCGCCCTTGGCAAGCACATGGTCGCCGTAGATGATCGGCGCCGCAATGGTCTTCAGCAAAGCAGCGAGCCGCTGCTTGCGCTCAATATTGGGAAGGGCGGAGATATCTTCGCCTTGGTCGACTATTAGGTCGAAGGCGTAATAGGCGAGTTCGGCGTTGCCGCCCTTGAGCGTCGCCTGCAATAAACCGAAATCGGGCTTTCCATCATCGCCCAATGCGACCGCCTCGCCATCGATCAGACACCCAGCGGGGAGCGCCGAAGCCGCCTTGACCAGACTGCGGAACTTGTCGCTCCAATCCTTGCCATTGCGGGTCCAGGCAGTCGCCGCCCCGCCCGCGGTGGCGAGCAGCAGCCGGTAGCCGTCATATTTATATTCGAACAACCAGCCGGGGCCGGTGGGCACCGCATCGACCAACGTCGCCAGCTGCGGGGCGCGATAGCCAGGCGACGCGATACCGGGTTTTTTCTTTGCGCGGCTGCCTTTTTTGCCGCCGCGGTTTGAGCGCCATTCGTCTCCCCCAGCGGCGATCTCGGCCATCGTCCGGCCGGTGGCCACGCTGGTCAGGCATTGCTCGACCAGCGCATCCCCGACTTCGGCTTGGGCGAAATCGTCGCCGACCTTCTTGAGCATCCACGCTTCGCCCTTTTCGCCCGGGCGGGCGTTCATGCGGAACATGACCCACTCGCCCTTCATCCGCTCGCCTTCGAGGGTGAAGTGGAGGTGACCTTCCCGGATTGTCTTCCGGGGATCCTTGTCGGGATGCGGAACCCAGCGCCCCCGGTCCCACAGCATCACCGTCCCGCCGCCATATTCACCCTGCGGGATGGTGCCTTCGAAATCGGCATAGTCCAGCGGATGATCCTCGGTGCGCATCGCGAGGCGGTTGGTCGCCGGGTCTAGGCTAGGTCCCTTGGGCACCGCCCAGCTCTTGAGCACCCCGTCCATTTCGAGCCTGAAGTCCCAATGCAGTCGGCTCGCATCATGCTTCTGCACAACGAAGGAATCGCCTTTAGCGCGGCCCTTGCGCCCCTTGGGCTCGGCGGTCTTCGCGAAGTCGCGCTTCTTATTATAGGTTGCGATGTCGAGCGGGGCGTGCGCCATTTACGCGCGCTTTTTCGCGGGGGCGGCCTTTTTTGCAGGCGCTTTCTTCGCTGGGACTTTCTTCGCCGCGGCAGCTCCGTCAAGGCTCTTCTTAAGCGCCGCCATCAGGTCGATCACGTTCGACCCCTTGGTCGGAGCATCCGAACTCATGTCCTGGATGACGCGCTTGCCCTTTTTCTTCCGCTTCTCGGCAATCAGCGCTTTCAGCGCGTCGATGTAGCGGTTCTGGAAGGTCGAGGCGTCGAACGCCCCGCTCTTCTTGTCGATCAAGGTCTGCGCCAATTCGAGCAGATCGGGGTCGGGCTTGGCATCGCCGATGTCGCGGAAATAAGAGGAGGCTTTATTGACCTCGTCCGCATAACGCAGCGTTTCGAGTACCATCCCGCGACCGCACGGCTTCAAGCTGACGACATATTCCTGGCCGCGCATCGCGAGCTGACCGATCCCGACTTTTTTCGCTGCTCGCAAGGCTTCGCGCAACACGACGAACGCTTCCTCGGCAAGGTCGTCGGCGGGGACCACGAAATAGGGCTTGTCATAATAGATCGGGTCGATGTCGGAAAGCTCGACGAACTGGGTCAACTTCAGGGTCTTGCGGCTCTTGAGCTTGACCTTCTCGATCTCCTCGGGGTCGAGCAGGACATATTCCCCTTTGGCGACCTCAAAGCCCTTGATGATTTCGTCACGGTCGACCGGGCCGACTCCGGGGACGACCTTCTCATATTTGATCCGTTTGCCCGTTGGCTCGTGGATCTGGTGGAACGCGATCGTCGCCCCGCTCTTGGTCGCCGAAT
>JBKJTQ010000249.1:0-9924 GCA_046589895.1 Sphingomicrobium sp. | reverse complement strand
AGTTCTGGATCATTTCAAGGCCGGCGGACGCGGCTGGCAAACGCGGGTCAATGAGGTGCTGGAGCGATATGTCGTCGGCGGGTCGCAGGCAATGCCGCGCGCCATTCAGGGCGTATTTGCCATGGCCAAGAATGAGAAGGCGACCAAGACAGCGGGCAAAAATAGCAGGAAAGCGGCGGGCTCAGCCCTCACACAGCGCCCCGGCAAGAAGCACAAGTGACTTCAACCGCCAACGCTTGACGTGTAGGACCCATATGGTTTCTTGCCTCATCACCTCACGAGCGTGAACATTCGGAACATTCGCGCCTCGCCGACCCATTCTTGGCCCAACCTTTGCCTGACCTTCCGCGCCGCAACACCCTCAGCCCAGCTTCGCCTCGACCAGCGCAATCGCCCTGGCGATCGCCGCATCGACCCCCAATTCGCTGGTATCGAGCAGGTCGGCGTCCGCGGCTCTCGCCATTGGCGCCTCCGCCCTTTGCGCGTCGCGCGCATCGCGCGATTTGATGTCGATCAGCACGTCGTCAAAATGCGCCGTCGCACCTTTGGCGACCAACTCGGCGAGGCGCCGCTCGGCGCGAACTTCGGCGCTTGCCGTGACGTACAGCTTGACCGTCGCATCGGGCGCGATCACCGTTCCGACGTCGCGCCCGTCGAGCACTGCGCCGCCGCGCTGCCCGGCAAAGTCGCGCTGGCGCTCGATCAGCGCGGCGCGCACCCCAGGATAGGCCGAGATGCGGCTCGCGACCGACCCTGCAAACTCGCTCCTGAGCTCGGGGTCGTCGGCCGCGACCTGCGCCAGACCGGCGACCGCACGCACCGCTTCAAACTCATTGCCGGGGTCGCCGCCATAGCGGTTGAGGCTGACCGCGACCGCGCGATAGAGCATTCCGGTATCCATGTGCGGGAGCCCGAAATGCGACGCCAGCGCGCGCGCGATCGTGCCCTTCCCGCTCGCCGCGGTGCCGTCAACCGCGATCACGAGACGGCGGTCAGGGCGCGGCGGCTGAGAGGGGGATGCAGTGGCCATGGCAAGGCTCGCGCTTTGACAGGCCCTCCGGCCTATGGCAAGGCGCGCCCCAATTGCCGGGCGGGCGTTCGCTCGCCGGATTTCACTCATGGAGATATGGCCCGATGGTCAAACCCGAATGGGGCGCCAAGCGCAGCTGCCCCAAATGCTCGACCCGCTTCTACGACCTTGGCAAGGACGAGCCCGTTACCTGCATCGAATGCGGTCACGCCTGGTCGCCCGAACCCGTGCTCAAGTCGAAGCAGCCGCTGCCGTTCGAAATCGCGCAGCCGGACAAGGCCAAGGCCGATGAGGATCTCGGTGCCGAGGATCTGGTCCCCGACGAGGATGAGGAGCCGAGCGCCGACGACGAAGTCGATCTGGCGACCGGCGAGGATGATTTGGGGGTTGCCGGCGCGACCAGCGACGAAGAAAATTAAGCGACCGCAATTTACCGCCCTTATGCTGAAATTCCCATTTGCTTGGGCGGGAGTTTCGCCTAAAGGGCGCGGCGAACAGCTTCCCATCTAAGTATCGCTTTGATGGGTAAATTGGGACGGGGCCGTAGCTCAGCTGGGAGAGCGCTGCAATGGCATTGCAGAGGTCAGGGGTTCGATCCCCCTCGGCTCCACCATCCGCACAGAAAAAGGGCGCCTTTCGGGGCGCCTTTTTGTTTGTTCGATGCGAATGCGGAGCATTTCCGATCGATTGTCTCGCGGGACGTTTGACATGGGCACTGCATCCGGCACGCGGGTCGCGTCGTAGCTTGGCAGGTAAGGAGCCTGCCATGCCGCATAATATTCTTTGCTTGAGCCCCGATGCGACAGCCTTTCTGGCGATGGGGCTGTCCTTGCCACCGCTGGCAATCGCCCGCGGCTCAGGCGTCAAAGAGCGCCAAGATCGATTTCGCCGTGGCAGTCGAGATGCTCGCCCGCGGCAGGCATCGGATATTTGAGTCCGGTCGCGCAATTGAACAGCACCACCTGCTCCTCTTCATCGACCAGCCCGTCGCGCACCGCCTGCGTGTAGGCCGCGAGCGTCGCGCCGCCTTCGGGGCACAGCAATAGGCCGTCCTTCTTCGCCGCATCGTCGACCGCGCCGAGGATCGCCGGATCGCCCACCGCGAGCGCCGCTCCGCCCGATGCCCTCACCGCGCGCAAGATGAGGAAGTCGCCGACCGCCTTGGGAACGCGAATCCCCGCCGCGATGGTGGCGGCGCCTTCCCAGCGCTCGGCATGTTCCTCGCCGGCTTCGAACGCGCGAACGATCGGGGCGCAGCCCGATGCCTGGACGGCGTACATCCGCGGGCGCTTTGATCCGATCCAGCCGAGCGCTTCCAACTCGTCGAATGCCTTCCACATTCCGATCAGGCCGGTGCCGCCGCCGGTCGGATAGAAAATCGCATCGGGCAGTTGCCAGCCGAGCTGGGCAGCAAGTTCGAGCCCCATCGTCTTCTTGCCCTCGATCCGATACGGTTCCTTGAGCGTTGAAAAATCGAACCAGCGCCCTTCGGCCGCGCCGCGCCCGACCAGCGCGCCACATTCGTCGATCTGGCCGTTCACGCGGTACACGCGCGCGCCCTGCGCGGCGATCTCGCGGATGTTGATTTCGGGAGTCTCCTCGGGCGCGAATATGATCGTCTCAATCCCGCAGCGCGAGGCGTAAGCGGCGAGCGCGGCGCCGGCATTGCCGTTGGTCGGCATCGAAATTCGCGTGACGCCAAGCTCGCGCGCCATTGCGACCGCCATGCCCAGCCCGCGCGCCTTGAACGATCCGGTCGGCAGGCGGCCTTCGTCCTTGACCAGTACCTTGGGCCCGCCTGCGCGCGGTATCGCGATCAGCGGGGTCTCGATCTCGCCGAGCGAGACGATGCTTGTCGTGCGGCGCACCGGCAGCAGTTCACGCCACCGCCACATGTCCGTCGTTCGCGCATCGAGCGTATCGCGGCTCAGCGCACGCCCAATGGCCTCGAGATCATAGCGGACGAGCAACGGCCGTCCGGCACGCGACAGGTTGTGCAATTCGTCGGCGGCATAATGTTCGCCGGTCAACGAGCATTCGAGGTGAGTGACGAAGGTCGGGCGATGCGCGGTGAGATTATCGTTCATGAGTCCGCCTTAGCCGCAATCAGGCACGCCGCGCACATGAAAACGGCGGCGTCTTGCGACGCCGCCGTTTCCGTTCAACCGTGCGGTTCGTCTTACTTGAGGTTCGACGAAACGTTGTTGAAGGTGCTGCCGAGCTTCGAACCGATGCTGGTCATCGCGGTGATCGCGGCGACGGCGATGAGCGCGGCGATGAGGCCGTATTCAATCGCGGTGGCACCTTTGTTATTCTTGATCAGCTTGAGAAACTTCGCCATTTCTGGTCTCCTAAAATTCGGTTCCACTTCAGGGCTCCACATGCCCTCCCCCGGTTGCATTCAAGCCCCGGTTGCCAGCAGAATAAGCGCGAGGAAGTTGAGAACCGGTTAAAGTGACCGGTTGACGGCCGTTAACCCTGAGATTCTTGCGCGCGGCGAGGGCATTAAGCTTCACTCATTCGCCGAGACCTTCGATCAACTCGCGCGCGGCGTCGATCATTTGCTCGATCGCGCGGCTCTGATCGCTCCAGTCCCGCGGGATTGGGCTTGGTCGCGGTTGGGGGGGTTGCGGCTGCGGCGGTCGATAGGGCAGCAGGATCGTCGGGCGCCGGTCGATCGCGATCGCGGGACCGGCAAAGGCGCGCCAGATCGAGGCCGGCGCGGTCCCGCCGCTGACATTGCCGAGCGAGCGATTATCATCGCGCCCGAGCCACACCCCGACGACGAGGTCGCCGGCGAAGCCGACAAAGATCGCGTCATGATGATCTTGCGTCGTCCCAGTCTTGCCGAAGGTCGGAACCTTGAGCGCGGCGCGGCGGCCCGTGCCTTCGTTCGCGGCGGCCCACAGCAAGTCGAGCATCGGCGCCCAGTCGCGCCGCCGGTCGAGCGACCCGCCGCCCGCGAACCATGATGCCATCGCGCCGCTCTGCTCCTCTCCGCTGAGCGGCAGTCCACGCGGAAGCACCGGGTAACGGCCTCCGGCAATCGCGGCATAGGCCGCGGTCAGCTCGATCAGGCTGACGCTAGACGAGCCGAGCGCGAGGCTGGGATTATTCGACAAGGGCGAGCGAATGCCCAGTTCGCGCGCGGCGCGAATGACATTGTCGCGCCCGACGCGTTCGGACAGTCGCACTGCCGCGGCGTTGCTCGATCGCGCAAACGCCTCGCGCAGCGTAATCGTCCCGCGATAGACGCCGTCGCTGTTGCGCGGGGTCCAGCCGTCGATAGTGATCGGCTTGTCTTCGATCAGGTCGTCGGGGGTGTAGCCGGCGCGCATCGCGGCAAGATAGACGAACAATTTGAACGCCGATCCGGGCTGTCGGCGTGCCTGGGTCGCGCGGTTGAACGGCGATTGCTTGTAACTCCTGCCTCCGACCATCGCGACCACGCGGCCGTCGGGGCGCATCGCGACCAGCGCCGCCTGCGCCTCGCCGACCCCGGCATTGGCAATCGCGCGGACCGCGAGTTTCTGGAGATCGGCATCGAGCGTCGTCGGCACCCGCACCTCGCCATAATCGGCCTCGAACGAGCGCAGCGCGGCGGGGGCGACCCAGTCGGCGAAATAGGTTCCGGTGGGGATTTTCTGGCGCTGCGCGACTGGCTGCGCCGAAGTCGCCGCGCGCGCGCGCCGGAGGCTGATCACCCCCGTATCGGCCATTTCCTGAAGCACCAGGCGGCTTCGTTTCTGCGCGCCCTTGAGGTTGCGCGTCGGCGCGAGCCGCGACGGCGCCTGGACCATACCCGCGAGCATTGCCGACTGGGCAAGCGACAGATTTTGCGGCTCGCGGGCGAAATAATGATGCGACGCCGCGCGCAGCCCATATACACCGTCGCCAAAATAGACCGACGACAGATAGCGCGACAGGATTTCGTCCTTGGTCAACCATGCCTCAAGCCAGAAGGCGATAATCACTTCCTGCGCCTTGCGCTTGACCGAGCGGTCGGACGACAGGAAGCTTGTCTTGGCAAGCTGCTGCGTCAGCGTCGAGCCGCCCTGGCGCACCCCGCCCGCCGAAACATTTGCGACCATCGCGCGGCCGATCGCGCGCGGATCAATCCCCCAATGCGAGCGGAACCGGCGATCCTCGATCGCGATGAACGCGGCCGGGGTCAGCGGGTCGAGCCTGGTGCTGTCGACCGGCGCTTCCTTCATCGCGCCGCGCCGCGCGATCGGAACCCCCTCCTCGCTTAACAACAGCATCGCCGGGTCGGCGAGCGGTTCGAGCGCGCGCCCAAGCGGGGCACTGATCACCAGCCAGCCGATGATCAGGGTAAGGAAGACAAAGGTCGAATAAAGCGCGATCTTGAGCCATTGCCGGCGCTTGGGGAGCGGTGACGGGGCCTCGCCCGGCGGCGGGACCGGCTGCTCAAACGGATCGTCGAGATGCTCGACATTGCGCCCGCCCTTTTGCCAGATTCCCATTGTTTCGTTCACTCGGCCCTCATTTCACTGCTTTAGTCCAGTAAAACACTCACGAAGCAATATCCAGTGGTTGATGAACCGTGCATTTCGCCTAAGGTCGAGGGCGATGACGCGTCGTCACTTCCCCTTTCCTGGCACTGTGTCGCTCGCGTTTCTGGGCGCGGCGCTGATGCTGAACGGGTGCCGCAAGGTCGAATCCGACGCGTTCGAAGTGGGGGTGATCGGCACCGAACCGTTGGCGCTTGGGGACCCCCTCTCACCGCCCGGCAGCGAAGCGCAGGCGGTGCTCCGGCTCAACCTCGCGCAGGGATTGGTCGGGTTCGACAGCGGTGGCCAGGTCGAACCTGGTCTCGCCGAACGCTGGAATGTGAGCGACGACGGCCTGTCCTATATCTTTCGGCTTGCATCGGGCGAATGGCCCGACGGACGCAAGATCGTGGCGCGCGACGTTGTGCGGATCCTCAAGCGGCAGCTTCGGGCGACGCGGGGCAGCGCGACCCGCGAGGCGCTCGGTGCGGTCGAAGACGTGGTCGCGATGACCGATCGGGTGATCGAGATCCAGCTCGCCGCTCCGCGCCCCAACCTGCTCGAACTGCTCGCCCAGCCCGAGTTAGCGCTGATCCGCGAAGGGGTCGGCAGCGGTCCGTTTCGGCTGCGCGCATTCACCGCGACCGGCGCGAGGGATGACGCGGTGGTGCGGCTCACACGGCAGCGTCGCGGAATCGATGGCGAAGCCAGCGAGCGGGAGGAGGTGACTCTGAAAGTGATGGCAATCGCGCCCGGAATCGCCGCGTTCCGCAGCGGTGGCCTCGATCTTCTGATCGGCGGGACGGTCGGCGACCTGCCGCTGGCAACGCGCGCCAAATTGCCGCGCGGGGCACTTCATTTCGACCCCGCAAGCGGATTGTTCGGACTCGTTCCGGCGAGCGCCGGCGGCTCGCTTGCCGAGCCAGAGGTGCGCCGCCTGTTGAGTGAGGCGGTCGACCGCGACGCACTGCTTGCCGCGCTGGGCGTTCCCGGCCTGGGGCCGCGCGCCACCGTACTTCAGGCTGGACTGGAAGGGCTCGCCGACCCCGCTCAGCCGCCGTGGCTGGTGCAGCCCATCGCCGAGCGCCGCGCCGCCTTGCAAGCCGAAGCGCAGCGTCTGTTTGGCAATACCGATCGGCCGCGGCTGCGCCTTGCGCTTCCCGAAGGACCCGGCGGCGATCTGCTGTTCGCGCGGCTCGCTGCCGACTGGGGCGCAGTCGGGTTCGTTGTCGAGCGCGCCGAGTCCGCGGCGACCGCCGACCTCAAGTTCATCGACGCGGTGGCGCCATCGGCCTCTCCAGCCTGGTTCCTTCGCCAGTTTCGCTGCGCGCAGGCCCCGGTCTGTGTCGCCGAAGCCGATGCTTTGCTCGATTCGGCGCGCATCGCGCCCGACGCGGCCCAGCGCGGCGCCCTGCTCGGCCAGGCCGCGGCGATGATCGACGACGCAACTCTGTTCATCGCTCTCGCCGCGCCCGTGCGCTGGTCGCTGGTCGGGGATCGCGCCACCGGCTACCAAGACAATCGCTTCGCCCGTCACCCGCTTGCCGACATGATGCGGCGGGCGCCTCGAGGATTTTGACCGTGATCGACCGCCCACAGTTCGATATCCCCATGTTCGATCCTAAAATCTCGATGTTCGATCGCGGCCCGCGCGGCACCCGTCAGCGCGTCGAGGGCCTCGAACATCTGCTCGAACGCGCCTTCACCATCCCCGGCACCAATCAGAAGGTCGGACTCGACGTGCTGCTCGACCTCGTTCCGGTGGTTGGAGGGGTCGCCGGCGCGGCGCTCGGCAGCTACATGATCTGGGAAGCGCGCAACCTCGGCATGTCCAAATGGGCGATGGCGCGGATGAGCGGCAATGTCGGGACCGACTTTCTGCTCGGGCTGATCCCGTGGGTCGGCGCGATCCCCGATTTTTTCTTCAAGTCGAACACCCGCAATCTGCGCATCATCAAACGCCACCTCGACAAGCACCACCCCGAAACCGCGCTGATCGACGTCAAGCCGGTGCGCTGACCTTTTTCTGGAATCCATGCCCGCTATGCGCTGACGGCAAGCCTCTCACGACCGTGAACATTGTGAATATTCGCGCCCCATGGCCGCCCTTTTCCTTCCGGCCTCTACCCTCTATAGGCGCGGGCGTGATCAGCACTTCCTTGCCCACCAGCCCTACGCTTCCCGCCTCCTCACGCGACCTGTTCGCGCTGACCAAGCCGCGCGTGATGAGCCTTGTCGTATTCACCGGCCTATGCGGGCTGCTCGCCGCGCCGGTGGCGGTCAATCCGGTGCTCGGCTTCGCCGCGGTGCTGTGCATCGCGCTTGGCGCGGGCGCGGCCGGGGCGCTCAACCAATGGTATGAGGCCGACCTTGATGCCAAGATGAAGCGCACCGCGCAGCGTCCGCTTCCCGCCGGGCGGATGGATCGGCAGACCGCGCTCCACTTCGGGGTCGGGCTGAGCGTATTCTCGGTGATCCTGATGGACCTCGCCGCCAACCATCTCGCCGCGGCGATCCTCGCCGTGTCGATCCTGTTCTACGTTTTGGTCTATACCGTGTGGCTCAAGCGGCGCACCGCGCAGAATATCGTCGTCGGCGGCGCCGCGGGTGCCTTCCCGCCCTTGATCGGCTGGGCCGCGGCGACCGGCGACGTCACCACGCTGCCGATCCTGCTGTTTGCGATCATCTTCCTGTGGACGCCGCCGCATTTCTGGGCGCTGTCGCTGTTCATGAAGAGCGATTATGCCGCCGCTGGGGTGCCGATGCTTCCCGTGGTCGCGGGGGTGACGACGACGCGGCGCCACATCGCGCTCTACACGCTGCCGATGGTCGCCGCGGCGATCGCGCCATGGGCGCTGGGGCTGACCGGGTGGATTTACGGCGGCGCCGCGATCGCGCTCAACGCCATGTTCCTGATCCTCGCGCTCGCCGTGCTGTTCAATCGCGCCACCGATCCCGCGGCGATGAAGCCCGAACGGCGGCTGTTCGTTTATTCGATCGTCTATCTATTTGCCTTGTTCGCGGCGCTGGTCGCCGATCGCCGGATGTTCGCATGACCCCCGAAGACGAAGCGCTGGTCCGATCGCGCCAGCGCAGCCGCGCGCGCGTCATGGCGCTGCTGCTGGGACTGTTCGTCATCCTGATGTTCGGCATCACCATTGCCAAGATGGCGATCAACCGGTGACCAGTATCGCCTCCAACATCATAAAGCGCAATCGCATCGTTGCGTGGCGCGCGGCTTTGTTCGGGCTGGCGATGCTCGCGCTCGCCTTCGCCTCGGTTCCGCTCTATCGCATCTTTTGCCAGGTGACCGGCTTCGACGGCACCACCCAGCGCGCTGACCGTGCTCCGGGCGCGGTCGCGGGCGACATCGGGGTGCGCTTCGACGCCAATATCTCACCCACCTTGGCGTGGAAGTTCGAACCCGAGCAAGCGACGGTACGGATACAACCCGGCAAGCGCACAACGATCTATTATACGGCGAAAAACTACACCGCGCGCCCGACCACGGGGCAGGCGGTGTTCAACGTCTCGCCAGCGCAGGCTGGTCAATATTTCTCCAAGATCGAATGCTTCTGCTTCACCGAACAGACGTTGAAACCCGGCGAACGCGTCCGCATGCCCGTCGTCTTCTTCGTCGATCCCAAGCTGCGCACCGACCCCACGACGCGCGACATCGATGAAATTACGCTGAGCTACACCTTTTACCCGGTGGAAAATCCGGCGCGCGGCGGCTAGAGCGCGAGTGAAACCCGAGGAATAGACGAATGGCTGGCACCAAGAACCACGACTATCACATCCTCCCGGCCGACCCGTGGCCGATCATCGGCGCCTTTGCCGCGCTCGCGCTGACCGGCGGCGGGGTGATGTGGATGCACGACAATCCCTATGGCAAGTTCGTGTTCGCGCTCGGACTGGTCGGCGTGCTCACCACCATGTTCAGCTGGTGGGACAACGTCATCAAGGAAGGCAAGTCGGGCGATCACACCCCGGTGGTTCAGCTTCACCTGCGCTACGGGATGATCCTTTTCATCGCGTCGGAAGTGATGTTCTTCGTTGCCTGGTTCTGGGCTTTTTTCTCGTCGGCCCTGTTCCCTGCGCCAATCGAGATCGTCGATGGCGCGGCGCAGGTGATTGCAAGCGCGACCCAGCCCGCGATGTGGCCGCTCAAGGGCATCGACGTGATCGACCCGTTCGGCTTCCCGTTGCTCAACACGCTGATCCTGCTGTGCTCGGGCACCACGGTGACCTGGGCGCACCACGCCTTGATCCATGGCGACCGCAAGGGCCTCAAGCTCGGCCTGTTGCTGACCATCGGCCTGGGCCTGGTGTTCACCAGCATCCAGGCGTGGGAATATGCCCACGCGCCGTTCGCGTTCAAAG
>JBKJTQ010000088.1:0-2982 GCA_046589895.1 Sphingomicrobium sp. | reverse complement strand
CATGCTTGCCCTTGGGCGCCAGGCCGGGGTCGAGCGTCGACGGGATCAGCATCTCGACCACTGGCTGCGACGACCAGCCGTTAAGCGCCGCCTCGGCATGTGCACGGTGCATATAGTCCATCGACGGGGCGAAGATGATCCCTGCGGTCAAATGGTCGCCGCGCCCCGGAAGCGACGGGAAATTGGGCAAACTGTCGAGCGCGACATTCATCCGGAAGGTCGCGCTTTCGCACCCCCAATGCGCCATATGCTGCTCGACCTGATGCGACACCGCGCCCTTGGGAACGAGCCGGTCGAACAGCAATTTGGGATTGACGCTCGCGGCAATCCGCGCCGCTTTCCACGTCTTGCCATTGGCGACCACGCCGACCGCGCGGCCCTTTTCGACCAGCACTTCGCTGACCGGGGCATTGAGCACGATGTCGACTCCAGCTTCGCGGCACGCCTTGGCCATCGCCTGCGTGATCGACCCCATCCCGCCGATCGCATGGCCCCACGCGCCGGCCACCCCCGCTGCCTCGCCGAACAGATGGTGGAGCAAGACGTAGGCAGTGCCGGGGGTGTAGGGCGAAGCGAAATTGCCGACGATGCCATCGAAGGCGAACAAGGACTTGGCTAGCTCGCCTTCGAAAAAGCGATCGAGGATGTCACCCGCGCTTTTGGTCGCGAATTCGTGAACGATGCGCACCTCGTCGGTGCTGAGCCCGATCAGGTCGCGCCCGAGGCTGGCGATCGTGCCGAGCCCGCGAATACCCGCGCCCGTCTCGGGCGGGGCCTTCATGATCCATTTCTTGATCAGCGGGACAACCACGCCAAGCTCGGCATTGTAGCCGTCATAGGCCGCGCCGTCCGAAGCAACGTGCCGCGCCAGCTCTGCACGGGTCAGCCCATTGCGCCCCGACAGCAGATAGGATTGCTTCGGGCCGGGGAGAAAATTGTCAATCTTGCGCAGCACGACCTCAAGCCCGTGGCGCTTGAGCTCCATGTCCCTGATTACCTCGGGCTGGAGCAGAGAGACGGTATAGCTCGCCGCCGAATTGCGGAACCCGGGGTGAAATTCATCGGTGACCGCCGCCCCGCCGACTCTGTCCGCGGCCTCGAGGATCGCGACCTTGAGCCCGCGCCTGGCGAGATAATGCGCGCAGGTCAGACCATTATGGCCCGCGCCAATGATCAGTATGTCGTGCATCGTGCGAACTAATAACCCCGCTCATCCTGCGTAGCCATTGAGCCTGTCGAAATGGGCTGCGCTCGATCCCTACTCAGGATGAACGGACAGGAACAGTCTTCACCGCATCAATACCAATTCTTCGGCCATTGTGGGGTGGAGCGCGATGGTGTTGTCGAAATCCTCCTTCTTGAGCCCCGCCTTGACCGCGATCGCCGCCGCCTGAAGGATTTCGGGCGAGTCGGGCCCGATCATGTGGATGCCGACCACGACGTCGGTCGCGGCGTCGACCACGAGCTTGTACAGCGAGCGCTCATTGCGTCCGGCAAGGACGTTCTTCATCGCCCTGAAATCGCTGGTGTAAGTCTTGACCTCGCCAAACTTGTTGCGCGCCTCGCTCTCGGTTAGCCCGACCCCCGCGATCGGCGGATGCGAGAAGACCGCATTGGGGACATTGTCATAATCGACGCTCCACATACGGTCGCCGAATTGGCTATCGGCGAAGGCATGGCCCTCGCGGATCGCGACCGGGGTAAGCTGGATGCGGTCGGTGACGTCGCCGACCGCGAAGATCGAGGCGACGCTGGTGCGGCTGTGTGCATCGACCTTGACCTCGCCGCGTTCGCCTAGTTGCACCCCGGCTTCCGCAAGCCCAAGCCCCTCGACATTGGGAATACGGCCGGTCGCGAACAACAGAGCATCGGCTTCGATATCGTCGCATCCCTTCATGTCGAGCAGGATCGAGCCGTCGCTTTGCTTTGCAATCCGGTTGAAGGTCGAATTGAAGCGGAAATCTATCCCCTTGGTGATCGAAATCTGGAACAAGCGGTCGCGCATGGACTCGTCATAGCCGCGCAGGATCGCGTCTGAGCGATTGACCAGCGTCACATGCGCCCCGAACTTGTGGAAGATTCCGGCGAATTCATTGGCGATATAGCCGCCCCCCGCAATCACGATACGCTTCGGCATAGCTTCGAGGTGGAACACCTCGTTCGAGCTGATCGCATGTTCGATCCCCTCGACCGGCGGCATGAACGGCCGCGCCCCGGTGGCGATGAGAATCTTGTCGGCGCTGACGCTCCGCCCGCTCGCGAGCCGGAGCTGGTTCGGGCCGGTAAGCTCGGCGCGCTCATGGAATACCTCGACCTTGTTGGTGGCAAGCGTCTGTTCGTACAATCCTTCCAGCCGCTCGACCTCAGCGAGCACATTGTCGCGCAGCACCGGCCAGTCGAAGCGCTTGGTCGGCACGTCCCAGCCGAACATTGCGGCATCGTCGAGATCCTCGGCGAAGTGCGCGCCATAGACGAGCAACTTCTTGGGTACGCAGCCTCGGATGACGCACGTGCCACCGACCTTATGCTCCTCGGCCACCGCGACCCGCGCGCCATGCCCCGCGGCGATCCGCGCCGCGCGCACCCCGCCCGACCCGGCACCAATTACGAACAGGTCATAATCGCTCATAATCCCGCTTTCTCGATTAGCGCCCGAGTCGATGGATCGAGGCTGGCGCGGCCCGCCTGATCGTCGAGTTGACGTGCCATTTCCTTGCCCAGTTCGACGCCATATTGGTCGAACGGGTTGATCCCGATCAGCACTGCATTGGCGAAGGTGCGATGCTCGTAAAAGGCGATTAGCGCGCCAAGCGTGCGCGGATCGAGGCGATCGAGCAGCAGAGTCGTCGACGGCCGGTCGCCGGCATAAGCGCGCGCCGCGTCGTCGCTCGGCTTGCCCGCCATCAGCGCTGCGCCCTGGGCGAAGCAATTGCCGAGCAGCAGCGCATGATGACGCGGATCCATACTGTCCTCCTGCTCGAC
>JBKJTQ010000018.1:0-5061 GCA_046589895.1 Sphingomicrobium sp. | reverse complement strand
CGCGCGCAGTCGATGGACATTCTTTCCAGCCAGTCGAACCTTGCCGGCTATAAAGCGGTGGTCGATGCCGCGGCGGTCTACGGCCGCGCCTATCCGATGATGATGACCGCTGCGGGAACGGTGAGTCCGGCGAAACTGTTTGTCATGGGGGTTGGGGTGGCGGGCCTGCAGGCGATCGCCACCGGGCGGCGGCTGGGCGCGCAGGTCAGCGCGACCGACGTCCGCTCGGCGACTCGCGAGCAAATCCTTTCGCTCGGGGCCAAGCCGATCTTCGTTGAAAATGTAGCGGGAATTGAAGGCGAGGGGCAGGGTGGCTATGCCGGTGAAATGAGCCCCGAATATCAGGCGGCGCAGTCCGAGCTGGTGTCGAGCCACATCGCGAAGCAGGACGTGGTCATCACCACCGCGCTGATTCCGGGTCGCGCCGCGCCGCGGCTGATCAGCGACGCCCAGGTCTCGACGATGCGCAGCGGAAGCGTCATCGTCGACCTGGCGGCGGAAGCGGGCGGCAATGTCGAGGGCTGCGTCGTGGGCGAAACGGTGGTGCGCCACGGGGTGACGATAATCGGCGCGGTGCAATTGTCGCGCGGGCTCGCCGCCGACGCCTCGGCGCTATTCGCGCGCAACCTGTTTAATTTCCTGTCCGCCTTCTGGGACAAGGAGAAAGGGGCGCCTTTGCTGCCCCCAGACGACGAGATCGTCGCCGCCGTCCGCGCTGACTGATCCCCGAGTCGCGCCAACTCAATCGTAACTGCGCTATTTGGCTCTCCGGCCTATCCCGACCGAGGCTTGTCATCGGTTCAAATGAAATCGGCGGGCGGCGTTTCCGCCGATCGCCAATAAATTCTTGTATCTGGTCAGTGGGTTAAAGGATCAGCCGCCGACGCTACTAGAGCCCCAACCGCCGCCCAGGAGCCAGTCCCAAAAGCCGCGACCAGCGGGTTTCTGCTTTTTCATATAGTACCCCTGTCATTACGACGGCGACAAGGCCGCTGACAGCGATATTAACCCTAATCGATATGGTTAGCAAACGATTAACCATAGGCCGCGAACTTCCTGCGTTGATCTTGCACACGGCGCAATAATCCTTTGGCGCTGGTTGGGCGTCCGATCAAATAGCCTTGAACCGTATCGCAGCCCAGCGACCGCAACTGATCGAGCGCTTCCTGGGTTTCGACTCCTTCGGCAACCACGGTACGGTTGAGCGAATGGGCGAGAGCGATGGTCGATTTGACCATGACGAGGTCGCTGCGATGGTCGAGCATCGCTTTGATGAAGCTCTGGTCGATCTTGATCTCGCTCGCGGGAACTTTCTTGAGATAGTCGAGGGTTGACAGGCCAGTGCCATAATCGTCGATCGACAGACGGATGCCGAGGTCGCGCAACTTGAGCAGTGGCGCGAGATCGGATCCGTCGCCGGCGAGCGCGGCGGTCTCGGTCAGCTCGAGCGTGAGTCGCGCGGGATCGAGGCCGTGGCGGGCAAGCACCGCGCGGACTTCCATCGGCAGAGACCTCATCGTCAGCATTCGCGCCGACAGGTTGACCGCCATGTCAAAGGGCTCGCCGTCGCGATTGATCCGCGCCGCGGTCGCGATCGCCTGTTCGAGCACGAACATCGTCAATTTCTCGATCCGCCCGCCCTGTTCGGCGGCGCTGACGAACTCTTGCGGGCTGATCGGTCCCTTTTCGGGGTGGGTCCAGCGAGCGAGCGCTTCCGCTCCGCGAACACGCCCCGTCGGAAGGTCGAGCTGGGGCTGGAACGCGACCCAAACCTCACCTGCCTCGATTGCCTGGTCGAGTTGGCTGAGCAGCGAGAGGCGCCAATTGGCGTCCTTCATCCGTTCGGGATCATGATATTTCCATTTGAGCCCTTCGCCCGCGGCCTCGTCGGCGGCGACCAAGGCGCTGTTGAGGCGCTGTGTGATCGTCCGGCCGCTTCCGATCTCGACCCCGAAGCTGACATTGAGGTCAAATGAATTCTTGCCAATCCGCGCTGGATTGCGGAACAGCGAATGGAGCGCCTCGACATGATGGCCGATCGCGGTGCCGGGTTCGGTCAGCCAAACGAAGATGCCTTCGTCGCCCTGGAAGATGACGTGTTCCTTCGAGCCGACGGTGAGGCGCTGGACAATCTGTTCGATCAGCAGCCGTTCGCCATCACCCGATACGGCGGCGGCGAGGTGCGGATAATTGATGATCCGGGCGACGATCAGCGGACAGTCACGGTCGTGCGGCAATTCGCGCAGGGCGTTTAGGTTGGGCAGGCCCGACGTCAGGTTGACGGTGCCGCGGGCCCGGTACCGGCGCCACGTCAGACCGATGCTGGTGCAGGTCAGCAAGAACAGCGCCGGCGTAATATCGATGAACCACTGGTGAGACTCGGCAAACATGGGGACGCCAAGCGTGGCAACGAATGCGAGAGACACAACGAGCGCCTGACTTTGAACCCGTTTGAGGCGCGTTGCTAAAAGAATAAGTGGCAGCATTGCCAGTAGCATCGGAATCCAGCCGAGCGATACGGGTGAACCGCGCTTGAGTGTTTCAGCACCCAAAATTTGGATGAACACGCCGCCCCAGCGACCGCGCCCGGGGATAACGTACTTGTCGCCAATGGTGTCGGACATAGCACCGACAATGACGGCCTTATTACGCAACGCTTTGCCGGCCTTGCCTGAAAGTATGTCCTCGGCACTAAAACGAGGGATAGTATCAAGGTCGATACGATAATTGATCGGGAATAATTGACCGTCGGAACCTTTAACGCCGGCCATGATCGAAGCGAAACTGCGGAAAATTTCGCCGTCATGGACGAGGCTGTAGGGCATTTGCCATACCTCATTGGCGTAATTGTAAGGCAAGCTGACCAGCCCTAGCTGGACGTCGGCGGCGATGGCGGCGTGGGGACGCCGCGTTTCGATCTCGCCGTCGCCTTCGCCTGAGCGGAGCTGGATCGGCAAGACGACTCGACCCGAGCGAGCCAGCGCTGCGGCAAAGGCCCGATCTCCTTCAACATCGCCTTTGAACTGAAAGGTCATGTCCAAAACGACCTTCGAAGCGCCCGCTTCCATGAGGCGATCGACCATTTTGGCCTGTACAGCGCGAGGCCATGGCCATGCACCCACCGCGCGTTCGCTGGCGTCGTCGATGGTCACGACCACGATTTCTCCGCTCGCTGCGACTGGCGTAGCTTTGTTGCGGGCAGTTCGCAGAGCCTTTTCAAAAGGGGCGCCCATCTCTGCGAGCCCGAACAGCAGCGAAAGGACGAGCGCGATGGCCAGCAGGCGCCACTGGCGCCCTGTGTGCATGAACCGATTCTGCGTGACCGAGCGCATCATCCTCCCTCTCGCGGCGCTTGTGCACCGCGAAAGGTTATTAATTCGGAAACTATGACGCCTTTAACGCTCCGGCTGGTGGCCATGACCTTTGAATGGCGCAAAGCCTCGACAGCGGCCTTCGCGCTTGCCACAACGGCGCCCGGCCCAAGGGGAGGACCATGGACTTCATTTCTATCCTGTCGATCTTCGTGCTCGCCTGCTTCGTCGGCTATTATGTCGTCTGGTCGGTGACCCCCGCGCTCCACACCCCATTGATGGCGGTGACCAATGCGATTTCGAGCGTGATCATCGTCGGCGCGCTGATCGCCGCGGCGGCCGGGGGAAGCGCGGCGGCGAAATGGCTCGGGCTGGTCGCGGTCGCGCTTGCCTCGGTCAACATCTTCGGCGGCTTCGCGGTCACCGCGCGGATGCTGGCGATGTACAAGAAAAAGGAGCGGTGATGCACGAGGTCGTCGCCGTTCCGGCTTGGGTCGCTCTTGCCTATCTCATCGCGGGCGCCTGCTTCATCCTTGCGCTGCGCGGCCTGTCGAGCCCGGCGACCAGTCAGCGCGGCAACCGCCTTGGCATGATCGGCATGGCGGTCGCGGTCGTGACGACACTGGTTACCCATGGCGTCGCCTCGCTTGCCGAAATAGCCGGGGCGATCCTGGTCGGCGGCGGGATTGGGCTGGTCACCGCGCGGCGGATCCAGATGACCGCGATGCCGCAGCTCGTCGCAGCGTTCCACAGCCTGGTCGGGATGGCCGCGGTGCTGGTCGGCGCGGCGGCGTTCCTCAACCCCGCGGCGTTCGGGATCGTTGATGTGGCGGGCACGATTCTTGCCGTCAGCCGGGTCGAACTCGGACTCGGCGTCGCGATCGGCGCAATTACCTTTTCGGGCTCGGTGATCGCATTCCTCAAGTTGAACGGCAGCATGTCGGGGGCGCCGATCCTGCTTCCGCTACGCCATGTGATTAACCTCGGCACGCTGGTCGCGATCCTCGCACTGATCGCTTATTTCACGCAGGACCAGGCGCCGTGGATATTTTGGACCATCACTGCGCTCGCGTTCGCGATCGGCTTTCTGCTGATCATCCCGATCGGCGGGGCGGACATGCCGGTGGTAGTGAGCATGCTCAACAGCTATTCGGGCTGGGCGGCGGCGGCCATGGGCTTCACGCTTCACAACACGGCGATGATCATCACCGGCGCGCTGGTCGGGTCGTCGGGCGCGATTTTGAGCTACATCATGTGCCGCGCGATGAACCGTAGTTTCCTGTCGGTCATCGCCGGCGGGTTCGGCGCAGTGGCGAGCGGCCCCGCCACCGAAGCGATCGACCGTCCCTACAAGCGCGGCTCAGCCGAGGACGCGGCGTTCCTGATGCAGCAGGCCGACAAGGTGATCATCGTCCCCGGTTACGGCATGGCGGTGGCGCAGGCGCAGCACACGCTGCGCGAAATGGGCGACCTGCTCAAGAAGCAGGGGATCGAGGTCAAATATGCGATTCACCCGGTCGCGGGGCGGATGCCGGGGCATATGAACGTGCTGCTGGCCGAGGCCAATGTGCCCTATGACGAAGTGTTCGAACTCGAGGACATCAACAGCGAGTTCGCGCAGGCCGATGTCGCCTTCGTGATCGGCGCCAACGACGTCACCAATCCTGCCGCCAAGACCGACAAGACCAGCCCGATTTACGGCATGCCGGTGCTCGACGTGGAAAAGGCTCGAACCGTCCTGTTCATCAAA
>JBKJTQ010000011.1:0-13763 GCA_046589895.1 Sphingomicrobium sp. | reverse complement strand
CTGGGTTCAGAACGTCGCGAGACAGTTTGGTCCCTATCTGCCGTGGGCGTCGAAATTTGAGAGGAGTTGACCCTAGTACGAGAGGACCGGGTTGAACATACCTCTGGTGGACCTGTCGTTCTGCCAAGAGCGCAGCAGGGTAGCTATGTATGGACGGGATAACCGCTGAAAGCATCTAAGCGGGAAGCCTCCCTCAAGATAAGATTTCATCGAGCCGTGGAAGACCACCACGTTGATAGGCTGGATGTGGAAGTGCGGTAACGCATGGAGCTAACCAGTCCTAATTGCTCTTTTCGCGCTTGAGAATCTCACCATCATCGTCAGCTCTGACGATGGGACCTCATTAAAGTATTACTTTGATGGGAGCCTTGATTGGTTTGACCTCAGCTAGATGACGCTAATACTGAATATGGTCGCACGATTTCTAGAACTTGATTTGGGCCCATCAGGGTAATATTTTGATGGTGCCCATAACGCTGGCCCCATAGCTTGGTGGCCATAGCGTCTGTGACCCACCCGATCCCATCTCGAACTCGGCCGTGAAACCAGACTGCGCCGATGGTACTTCAGCTTAAGCTGCGGAAGAGTAGGTCGTCGCCAGGCTTTGTAGCCGGCGTAAAAACGGGCCCCGTCAAAGTAATTTTGATGGATGCCCAGAGCGGAAGAACCCATTTGCAATTTCAGAAAAAGCCGCTGCCGGCACTCCCGAGCGGCGGCTTTTTCGTTTTGCTGACTGGCAGTCCAGCGCGCAGAAGCGTGCCGGAATTGCCGGCTTAGCTGTGGTTGACGCGGGATGGAGCAGCCCGGTAGCTCGTCAGGCTCATAACCTGAAGGTCGTAGGTTCAAATCCTACTCCCGCAACCACCTTGATCATACTCGCCTTCCTTGAAGCCCCCCGCCCAGCGGGGGGCTTTTCGCGTAATGCGCGAACGCACAAGCCGTCCCGTCGACGCGATCGCCTCACACTCTCCATCTTGGATCTTATACCGACCTGCAGCTGTTCCCGAGCGGCATGAGCGTCCCTCAATGAGGTCGCCTTTTCCACTGGCGCGCAACGCCCCGTGAGGGAGCTTGCCTGCTTGGCTCGTGAGCGTGAATTGACTGGCAATCTTTCTCGTTTATGCATTGATCCATAGTGAAGCGGCTTTTCCATCTGACATTGCTCGTCGGAGCAATCCTCGGCCTTCTCGGTCAGGGTGCCGCTTTCGCATCCGCATTTCCATGTGCAGGGATGGCGGGATTTGGCGTTATCAAGGCCGATGCCGCCGACTGTGACATGACGGCGTCCGCGGACTCCAAGAGCATGCCCGCGAGCAAGGACATGCCTTCTGGTTGCGCTGGAATGATCGGCTGCACGCCTCCGGCCACAATCGATACTGCGCCGCAGATTTCGGCGGGGTTGCCGATCGAACCAATTGCCGCAACCTGGCCGTCGCCCTCCCAATTATTGGATCGGTCGATCGCCCCCGAACAGGAGCCGCCCGCCTCCCTGCTCTGAATCCACGCCCGGACTCGGTTCGGTGCAGGACTTCATGCACGGAGAGCGGTCATGAATATTCGATATTTTAAATTGCTGGTGGCGGCTGTGCCATGCGCGGCACAGGCCGCTCCACTGACCTTTGAAGGCGCAATTCGATCCGCGAGAGCCAATTCGCCGTCGCTTCGAGCAAGCGCGCTCGGGACCGAAGCGGCACGTGTTGCCGTCGACGCCGCGGGCCGGTTACCCGATCCCAAGGCGTCCGTGGCGATCGAAAGCTTTCCAATCTCGGGGCCGCTCGCGTTCAAGCCTTCGCGAGACGAGTTCACTTGGGTGAAATTGGGTCTGTCGCAGGACGTGCCGAGTGCCGCCGGTCGTCGCGCGCAGGTAGTGCGGGCCCGGGCGGACATCGCGGTTGGCGAGGCCGAAACCAATGTTGAAGCACGCAACGTCGAGGTCGGTGCGGCGGTCGGATGGATCGAGCTTGCCTATGCGGAACGACGTCTGGCCGCGCTCGACCGGATTGCGAGCAGATTAAGGCACTATGTCGATTCGGCTCCAGCGGCGGTTGCCTCGGGCGCGGCAAGACCCGCCCAAACGCTGGCCGGGCGCGTCGCGCTTGTTGAACTGGCCGACCGCCGAAGCGAGCAGGCGGCGGTGGCCGGGCGCGCCCGCGCAGAACTCACCCGCTGGACCGGCGATCCCGCGCCTGAAGTCACCGGGCCACTTCCCGATGTTTCGATCGACACGGCGGCGTTGCAGGATGGTATCACGCGCCATCCGGACATTGTGGTCGTCGGATCGCGGACCAGCCAGGCCGAAGCCGATGTGGCGCTGGTGCGCGCCGGCAAGAGGCCGGACCTCGGATTCGACATTGCCTATCAGCGGCGGAATCCACGATTTGGCGATTATGTCTCGGCCGGAGTCACGTTCAGCCTGCCGTTTTTCTCAAAGCATCGCCAGGATCCGCTGATCGCGGCGGCGCAACTGCAGTCCGCCAAGGTCCGCGCGCAACGGGAAGCGACGCTCCGCGAACTCGAGGCCCGACTTGCCGCAGGTCTGGCCGACCACCGGATGCATCACGAGCAATGGCAGCGCGCGCGCGACACGCTCAAGCCGCTCGCCGAACAGCGCGTCTCGCTCGAGACCGCAAGCTATGCCGCGGGCCGCGCCAGCCTGACCGATGTCATCGACGCGCATGTCGCGCTCGCCGACACGACCCTGACCATGCTCGATAGCGAAGCGGCGGTCGCGATCGAAGCGGTTCGTTTGAAGATTGGCTATCAGGAGGACGGTCGATGAACGCGTTCAACAGCCCACTGGGCCGCGTCGCCCTCCTTGGTGCCGTTGCGAGCGGCGCGATTGGATTTGGAATCGCCCGATGGACCGCGCCGGAATCTCCGCCTACCACCGTCGCCGGCCCGGGCAAGATCCTCTACTGGTACGATCCGATGATTCCCAATGAACGGCATGAAGGGCCGGGACTCTCGTCGATGGGAATGGAGTTGAAGCCCAAATATGCCGACGCCGACGCGGAAGCGGCGCCGGGCATCACCATCGATCCGACGGCGATGCAGAACCTCGGCATCAGGGTCGTCACCGCGCGCGCGGGAGTGCTGACCAGTGCGCTTAGCGTGACCGGCGTGGTCGATTTCAACCAGCGCGATGTCGCGATTGTCCAAACGCGCGCGGGTGGGTTCGTCGAGCGGGTCTATGGCCGGGCTCCCGGGGATATCGTCCGCGCGGGCGCACCGATCGCCGATGTTCTCGTGCCCGAATGGGGCGGAGCGCAGATCGAATATATCGCCGTCCGCCGGGTCGGCGACAGGGCGCTTGCGGCGGCGGCGCGTCAACGGCTGCGATTGCTCGGAATGTCTGAAGGGCAGGTTTCCGCGGTCGAGCGTAGCGGACGGGCGCGCGGTGTCACGACCATCACGACGCCGATCGGCGGAGTTATCCAGACGCTCGATGTTCGACAGGGAATGACGCTTTCGCCGGGCCAGACCCTCGCGCAGGTGTCCGGCCTTCGCACCGTCTGGCTCAACGCGGCGGTTCCCGAAGCCCAGGCCGGGCGACTGCAGACCCGCCAATTCGCCAGTGCCGAATTCGCGGCTTTTCCCGGCGAGCGCTTCTTCGGCCGCGTCATCGCGCTTCTACCGACTGCGCAGGCCGATAGCCGGACGCTGACTCTGCGGATCGAACTTCGCAACGATAGCGGCAGGCTGCGCCCTGGAATGTTCGCGACGGTCCATCTAAACGAGGCGGCGCGCGGTGGGCTCCTCATCCCGAGCGAGGCGGTGATCCGTACCGGAAAGCGAACGCTGGTCATGCTCGCGCAGAAAGGTGGCCGTTACCGCCCGGCCGAGGTCCGCATCGGCCAGGAAGCCAACGGCCAGACCGAAGTTCTCGCCGGGCTGGCGGAAGGCGAACGGGTCGTTGCCTCGGGCCAGTTCCTGATCGATTCGGAAGCAAGCCTGAGCGATGTCCCGGCGCGCCCGGTCGGCGGCGACCCCCGATGATCGCGCGGATCATCCATGCATCGGTCAAGGCGCGCATCCTCGTTCTGCTGGCGGCGCTCCTGCTGGTGGCGGTGGGCATCGCCGCGGTACGCACGACCGCCGTCGATGCCCTGCCCGACCTGTCCGACGTCCAGGTCATCATCCGTACGACCTACCCCGGCCAGGCACCGCAGATCGTCGAGAACCAGGTTACCTATCCGCTGGCGACGACGATGCTGTCGGTGCCGGGCGCTCGCGTCGTGCGCGGATATTCATTCGTCGGCGACAGCTTCGTCTATGTCCTGTTCGAGGACGGCACCGATCTCTACTGGGCGCGCTCGCGGGTGCTGGAATACCTCAGCCAGGTCCAGGGGCGGCTACCGCCGGGCGCGACGGCGTCGCTCGGTCCCGACGCGACCGGGGTCGGCTGGATCTATGAATATGCGCTGGTCGATCGCACCGGGCGCCACGATCTGTCGCAGCTGCGCAGCATCCAGGACTGGTTCCTGGGCTACGAGCTGAAGAGCGTTCCGGGCGTGGCCGAGGTTGCCACCGTTGGTGGCATGGTCAAGCAATATCAGGTGGTGCTCGATCCCGCGAAACTGATCAGTTACGGAGTCACGCAGGGTGCGGTGACCGAAGCGATCCAGCGCGCCAACCAGGAAACCGGCGGCTCGGTGGTCGAGATGGCCGAGGCGGAATATGTCGTTCGGGCGAGCGGCTATCTGACATCGATCGACGATTTTCGCGCGATCCCGTTGAAGACCTCGGCGGGCGGTGTGCCGGTGCGGGTTGGCGACGTCGCGACGATCCAGCTTGGTCCGGAAATGCGCCGTGGTGTCGCCGAGCTCAACGGCGAGGGCGAGGTCGCCGGCGGCATCATCGTCCTTCGCCAGGGCAAGAATGCACGCGAAGTGATCGACGGGGTGACCAGTAAGCTGGCGGAATTGAAAAACAGCCTGCCGCCGGGAGTCGAAATCGTCACCACCTACGACCGCTCGGGCTTGATCGACCGGGCGATCGAGAATCTCACGGGAAAGCTGTTCGAGGAATTCATCGTCGTCGCGATCGTCTGCTGGCTGTTCCTGTGGCACGCGCGCTCGGCGCTGGTCGCGATCCTGACGCTCCCGCTCGGCATCCTCATGGCCCTGATCGTGATGCGGGTGCAGGGGGTCAACGCCAACGTCATGTCCTTGGGCGGGATCGCCATCGCGATCGGGGCGATGGTCGATGCGGCGGTGGTGATGATCGAAAATGCCCACAAGCATCTCGAACGCTGGGCGCATGAACATCCCGATCGCCCAATCGACGATCAGGAGCGATGGAAGGTGATCACCGCTGCCGCCGCCGAAGTCGGGCCGGCGCTGTTCATCAGCCTTTTGATCATCACTTTCTCATTCATTCCGGTCTTTTCGCTGCAAGGGCAGGAAGGCCGGCTGTTCGCGCCGCTGGCCTTCACCAAGACCTATGCCATGGCCGGCGCGGCGATCCTGTCGATCACCCTCATTCCGGTGCTGATGGGTTTTCTTATTCGCGGCAGGATACCGTCGGAGGACGAAAATCCGATCAATCGAACGCTGACCCGCCTCTATCGCCCGGCGATCGACTGGGCGATCCGGCGGCCGAAGCAGGTATTGGTGATTGCGGGGTTGGTCTTCGCGACCAGCCTGTGGCCGATCAGCCAGCTCGGTGGCGAATTCATGCCGCAGATGAACGAAGGCGATCTCCTGTACATGCCGTCGGCCTTGCCCGGGCTGTCCACCACAACCGCCGCGCGCTTGCTCCAGCAGACCGACCGGCTGATAAAGACCGTCCCTGAGGTGGACAGCGTGTTTGGCAAGTCGGGACGCGCCGAAACCGCGACCGACCCGGCCAATCTCGAAATGTTCGAGACCACGATTCGCTTCAAGCCCAAGTCGGAGTGGCGCGCGGGCATGACGCAGGACAGGCTGATCGACGAGCTCGATCATGTCGTGAAAGTGCCAGGGCTCGCCAATTTCTGGATCCCGCCGATCCGCAATCGCATCGATATGCTGTCGACCGGGATCAAGAGTCCGATCGGGATCAAGGTGTCGGGGTCCGACCTGGCGCAAATCGACCGGACCGCGCGCCAGATCGAGCAAGTCGCGAAAACCGTCCCCGGCGTCAGTTCGGCGCTCGCCGAACGGCTGACCGGCGGGCGCTACATCGATGTGGACATAAATCGCGCCGCAGCCGCGCGCTTCGGGCTCAACATCGCCGATGTCCAGTCGATCGTGTCGGGCGCGATCGGCGGCGAAACCATCGGCCAGACGGTCGAAGGGCTCGCGCGCTATCCGATCAGCGTGCGCTATCCGCGCGAGCTGCGCGACAGTCTCGACACTCTGCGTAACCTGCCGGTGCTGACGCCCTCGCTTCAGCAGACCACCCTCGGCACGGTGGCCGACATTCGCGTAACCGCGGGTCCGCCGATGCTGCGAAGCGAGAACGGCCGCCCGGCGACCTGGATCTATATCGACGGGCGCGGGCGTGACCTGGTCTCGATCGTTGGCGACCTTCAGCGCGCGGTCGCGAGCCGGGTGACGTTGCCGCCCGGTGTCAGCGTCGCCTACACTGGCCAATTCGAATTCCTGCAGCGCGCGGTCGGGCGGCTGAAGATCGTCGTGCCCGCGACACTGCTGATCATCTTTTTTCTGCTTTACGCGACATTCAGGCGTTTCGACGAAGCAGCACTGATCATGGGGACGCTGCCCTTTGCGCTGACCGGCGGTCTGTGGCTTCTCTATTTGCTCGGCTATGCCCAATCGGTCGCAACCGGCGTCGGTTTTATCGCGCTGGCCGGAGTGTCCGCCGAATTTGGCGTCGTGATGCTGATCTATCTGAAGCACGCGCTCGCCGAGCGGGGTCCGGACGTCGACAAGGAAGGGATTGCCTCGGCGGTGCGCGAAGGCGCCCTGCTCCGCGTCCGCCCCAAAGCGATGACCGTCGCGGTGATCCTCGCCGGCCTGTTTCCGATCCTGATCGGCACCGGTGCGGGGTCAGAGGTGATGAGCCGGATCGCTGCGCCGATGATCGGCGGAATGATTACTGCGCCCTTGCTGTCGATGCTGGTCCTGCCCGCCGCCTATCTGCTGTTGCGCAGGCGTTCGGCGAGCACGTTGACGATCGCGCCAGCGGGCGGGCGATGAGCCGTCCTGGCTTTGATGGAACCCGATCACCGCCGGATGGAGGGAATACCGGCTCGGACGATCGCGGGCGCCAAGATCCGCGATTTGCGCGACTTTGCGAACGTATGGGCCTGACCCGATATGGGCGCGACTTTGGCGCTATTCCCAACTTTTACGCCCTCGACCGACAAGCGCGAGAATGAGCGTTTGATTAGCTTGCCAGCCGCTGGGCGTGCCACCGGACATGGCCTGCCATGAAGGTCGAGATGAAATAATAACTATGGTCGTAGCCCGCGTGACGCCTGAGCTCGAGCGAGATTCCCGCTTTCGCGCACGCCGCCTCGAGCAACTCAGGACGCAATTCCTTGTCGAGGAACGGGTCAGCCTCGCCGATATCGACCAGCAATGCGGGAAGGCGTGCGCCATCCTCGATCAGCGCGACGCTGTCATGCGCGCGCCACGCCGCCTGATCCTGTCCAAGGTAATGGCGCAGCGCCTTGCGTCCCCACGGCACCTGCCCCGGCGCGACGATCGGCGCGAACGCCGACACCGAGCCGAACCGCCCGGGATGCTTGAGCGCCAGCGTGAGCGCGCCATGCCCGCCCATCGAATGGCCGCAAATCCCCTGTCGATTGCGGTCGATCGGGAAATGATCGGCGATCAACGCGGGAAGCTCATCGACGATGTAGGTCGCCATGTTGAAATGGCGGTCCCACGGTGCCTCGGTCGCATCGAGGTAAAAGCCTGCGCCCTGGCCTAAGTCCCACAGCCCCTCGGGGTCGTCGGGAACGTCCTCGCCGCGCGGGCTCGTATCAGGCGCGATGAAGATCATCCCAACCTCGGCGCACGCCGCGCGAAACTCGCCCTTCTCGGTGACATTGGCGTGGGTGCAGGTCAGCCCCGATAGATACCATAGCACCGGCAAGGGCTCTCCGCGCTCGACTTGCGGCGGCATGAACAGCGAAAAGACCATGTCGCTATTGGTCGCGGCGGAGGCATGGCGATAGACGCCCTGCACCCCGCCGTGACTCTTGACTTCGCTCAGTGTCTCCAGGCTCATTGATCCGGGCGGTGAAGCGCACACAGCTTGTTGCCGTCGGGATCGCGCAGATAGGCAAGGTACAACGCGCCGAAGGCATTGCTGCGGATGCCGGGGGGATCCTCGATCGCCGTCCCGCCAGCCTCGATCCCGCGCTGTTGCCAGGCATCGACCTCGGCAGGCGAATCATAGCCGAAGCCGATCGTCGACCCGTTGCCGTGGGTCGCCGGCTGACCGTCGATCGGCTTGGAGACCATGAAGACGCCACCCTTGCGGCCATAGCTCAGTCGGCCCTTGTCATCGGCGCGACCCTCCTTCTCGAACAGGGCGTCATAGAATTTCTTCGATTTTTCGAGGTTGTTCGATCCCAACATCGTGTGGCTGTACATCAATTCTCTCCTTGCTCAGTAAACGACAACGCTGCGGATACTCTCGCCCTTGTGCATCAGCTCGAACCCAAGATTGATCTCGTCGAGCGTCAGCACGTGGGTGATCATCGGGTCGATCTCGATCCGGCCTTCCATATACATGTCGACGATGCCCGGGACATCACTCCGCCCTTTGGCGCCGCCGAATGCGCTGCCCTTCCACACGCGGCCGGTAACGAGCTGGAACGGGCGGGTGGAAATTTCCTTGCCCGCTTCGGCGACTCCGATGATGATCGAAGTGCCCCACCCGCGGTGGCAGCATTCGAGCGCGGTGCGCATGACATCGACATTACCGGTGCAGTCGAAGCTGTAATCGGCCCCACCGTCGAGCAGCGCTACCACATGCGCGACAACGTCGGGCACCTCGTTCGGATTGACAAAGTCGGTCATTCCGAAGCGGCGGCCCCATTGCTCCTTGGCCGCATTGACGTCGACCCCGACGATGCGGCTCGCGCCCGCCATCCGCGCGCCCTGGATGACATTAAGCCCGATCCCGCCAAGGCCGAACACCACGACATTGTCGCCTGGACAGACCTTGGCGGTGTTGGTCACCGCGCCGACCCCGGTGGTCACCCCGCATCCGATGTAGCAGGCTTTGTCGAACGGCGCGGCGGGATTGATCTTCGCCACCGCAATATCGGGCAAGACCGTAAAATTCGAAAAGGTCGAGCAGCCCATGTAATGGAAGATCGTTTGTCCCTTATGGGAAAAGCGGCTGGTCCCGTCGGGCATTAAGCCCATGCCCTGCGTGGCGCGGATCGCGGTGCACAAATTGGTCTTGCCGCTGAGGCACGACTTACATTTGCGGCATTCGGGGGTGTAAAGCGGAATGACATGGTCGCCGACCGCGACACTCGTCACCTCCGCGCCAATCTCGCGCACGATCCCGGCGCCTTCATGGCCGAGGATCGCAGGGAACAGCCCTTCGCTGTCGAGCCCGTCCAATGTGTAGGCATCGGTGTGGCAAATCCCCGTCGCCATGATCTCGACCAGCACTTCGCCCGCGCGCGGCCCATCGAGGTCGACCTCAACGATTTCGAGCGGGCGCCTGGCTTCGAAGGCAATCGCGGCGCGGGTCTTCATGCGTTTCGCTCCATCGGATGGTCGGGGTCGCTTGCCACGACCGGCGCCGAACGCCAACTCCATCGACGGCAATCTCTTGATTCGCTTCGATACCAGCTCCCCGGCCCCCGTCTCGACAAAAAGATCGGCTCGCAATCGGTCAGGGTAACGGTCGAGCGGGTCTTCGAAGCCGAAGCCACCGGTATCCGCCGATCGGGCAGGCGTTCGGCAATGGCCTCGGGATGGACCGGCGCCCGCGTGCGCAACTTTCATCGTTAGTTATTGATATACTTAGCGAATCTATATTGCTTGGCCATTTTGATCTCGACAAGTCGATAATAATTGATAGCTTCGATTCGCGCTCGATTAATTGCGTCTCTCGGGGACGAACATGGGGAGCCTGGCAACATGAAGAAAATTTGGTTGGCCGCCATCGCCATCATTCCAATGCTCGCGGTGACACCGGCACATGCTCAACGGGCAGGTGACAAGATCGCGGGAAGTTACATTTGCGTGTTCAAGGCCAATGTCTCGCGCGGCAGCGCGCAGGCCGAAGCCCGGCGGTCGGCCGAAGCGGTGGGTGCTCGGGTCAACCATGTCTATTCGGTCGCGATTCGCGGATTTGCCGCGATCCTTCCCGATCAGGCGGTCGAGCAGATGCAGGCCAGTAATCCGAACATCGCATATTGTGAGCAGGACCAGGTCGTCACCGTCATTCCGATCCGGGCCGCGGCCAAGCCCGGCGGTGGCGGCGGTGTCCAGCCGGCGCAGCTAATCCCATGGGGCATAGGGCGCGTCAATGGCGGCGGTGCCGCTACCGAACCGTTCGCCACCGCGTGGGTGATCGACACGGGCATCGAATTCACTCATCCCGACCTCAATGTCGATACGGCGCGCAGCAAAAGCTTTCTCATCACCAGCACGTCGCCGGTCGACCAGAACGGCCATGGCACGCACGTCGCGGGCACGATCGCCGCGATCGACAACACTATCGGCGTCATCGGCGTCGCCCCCGGCGCGCCGGTGGTCGCGGTTCGCGTTCTCGATCGCCGGGGCAGCGGGACGACCTCGGGCGTCATCGCCGGCGTCGATTATGTCGCCCAGAACGGCCGTCTCGGCGACGTCGCCAATATGAGCCTTGGCGGCGGGGTCAGCACGGCGCTCGACACGGCCGTGATCAATGCGGCCCAGGGCGGCGTGCGGTTCACGCTCGCGGCGGGCAACGAGAGCGAAAATGCCAACAACCACTCGCCGGCCCGCGCCGAGGGCGCCAACGTCTACACCGTGTCGGCCTTTTCCATCGGCGACAAATGGGCCAGCTTCTCGAACTTCGGCAATCCACCGATCGACTTTGCCGAGCCCGGCGTTGCGATCAAGTCGACCTGGCTTGCGGGCGGATACAACACGATCAGTGGCACCTCGATGGCCGCGCCGCACCTTGCCGGCCTGCTGCTGGCAGGGGCGGTCAACAGCGGCGGCAATGTCAGCGGCGATCCCGATGGGAATGCCGACGTGATCGGCGTTCATTAAGCGACTTGGTCGCCAATCGGCGATGTGAATAAAGGGGCGGTCCGCACGCGCGGGCCGCTCCGCTTTCTTCCGAAGGTTTGGAGCTTGGACGCTCCTCATGAACGGTCGGCTTGCGCGCCCTCGCCCCTTCAGCCAAGCTGGTCATCTGTATAAGGGGAGCGATATTGAGCGATTTTGAGGGGCGCCACGCGCTGGTCACGGGCGGGGGCAGCGGGATCGGCGCGGCGACCGCGCGGATGCTCGCGGCGAAAGGAGCGAGGGTCTCGCTGCTCGGCCGCCGGATCGAGCCGCTCCAGGCCATCGCCGACGAGATTGGCGCTTCGGCCTTTGCCTGCGACCTCACCGACCGCGCAGCGATGAAGGCCGCGTTCGACGCTGCGCGCGATGCCAACGGTCCGTTCGACTTCGTCATCCTCAACGCCGGGGTCAGCGACAGCGCGCCGTTCGCGCGGACGACCCGCGCCAGTTTCGACGCGATCATCGCGACCAATTTGACGGCCGTGTTCGACGGGGCGCAATTGGCGCTACCCGACCTCCTTGCCGGCGATGACAAGCGCCTGGTCGTCGTCGCCTCGGTCGCGGGATTGAAGGGCGGGGCCTATGCCGGGCCCTATGTCGCATCGAAGCATGGCGCGGTCGGGCTGGTCAAAAGCCTCGCGCTCGAATTCGCCAAGACGAATCTCACCGTCAACGCAGTCTGCCCTTCCTTCGTCGACACGCCGATGGTCGACGACAGCGCGGCGCGGATTAGCCACGCGACCCAGCGCAGCGACGGGGAATCGCGCGCCGCGCTCGCCGCGATGAACACCCATGGCCGCCTGATCACCGCCGAGGAGGTTGCCTCGTCGATCGTCAATCTGTGCCTGCCGCTGTCGCGCTCGATCAACGGCGCCTGCGTGACCATCGACGGCGGCACCAGCGCATGAATCCCGCCGATTATTCGCCAGCCCATTTCCGCTGGACGTTCGCCGACGGAGTGGCAACGATCACGCTCAATCGCCCCGACAAAAAGAATCCGCTGACGTTCGAGTCCTACGCCGAACTCCGCGACACGTTCCGCGCGCTGGTCGTCACCCCCGAAGTGCGTGCGGTGGTGATCGCCGGGGCGGGAGGCAATTTCTGCTCCGGCGGCGATGTCCACGAGATTATCGGCCCGCTAACCAAGATGGCGATGCCCGACCTGCTGGCCTTCACCCGCATGACCGGCGATTTGGTCCGCGCGATGCGCGCTTGCCCCCAACCGATCGTCGCCGCGGTCGACGGGGATTGCGCAGGCGCGGGCGCGATCCTGGCCATGGCATCGGATATCCGCCTCGCCACTCACGACGCACGCACCGCCTTTCTTTTCACCCGCGTGGGGCTCGCCGGGGCCGACATGGGGGCGTGCGCGATCCTGCCGCGACTGATTGGCCACGGCCGCGCCGCCGACTTGCTGTTCAGCGGCCGCGCGATGACCAGCGACGAAGGCCTCGCATGGGGGTTCTTCAGTCGCGTCGTCGATGCCGACATGCTTGAGCATGAGGCCCAGACGCTCGCGCGCGCCATCGCCCACGGCCCCGCCTTCGCCCACGCCATGACCAAGCGTCAGCTTGATATCGAATGGGCGGTAAGCATCGACACTGCGCTCGAGATGGAGGCGCAAGCGCAGGCGATCTGCATGGCGACCAATGACTTCGGGCGGGCGTACGAAGCTTTCGCGGCCAAGCAAAAGCCCGAATTCAAGGGCGACTGATGAGCCTCGACTGGCCCTTTTACGACCAACGCCACCGCGACCTCGCCGCTACACTCGGCGATTGGGCGAACGCCAATCTCACCGCCCGCCACGGCGATGACGTCGATGCCGAGTGCGCCAAGCTCGTTCGAGACCTCGGTGCCGCGGGCTTCCTCGACTTGTGCGTCGGCGCCAATGCCACCCCCGACGTCCGCAGCCTCGCCATCGCGCGCGAGAAACTCGCTTATCATATGGGCCTCGCCGACTTCGCCTTCGCGATGCAGGGGCTCGGCTCGGGCGCGATCAGCCTCGCCGGCTCGCCTCAGCAAAAGGCCGAGTGGTTGCCCAAGGTGGCGAGCGGCGCGGCCATCGCCGCCTTCGCGATGACCGAACCTGCAACAGGTAGCGACGCCGCGAATATCGCGATGACCGCGCGCGCGACGGGCGGCCACTACGTCCTTGACGGCGAAAAAACCTATATCTCGAACGGCGGGATCGCCGATTTCTACACCGTTCTCGCGCGCACCGGCGAGGCCGAGGGCGCGCGCGGGCTCAGCATGTTCATCGTCCGCGCCGACGACCCCGGGCTGAGCGTCGCCGAGCGGATTGCAGTGATCGCTCCGCACCCGCTAGCGCGGCTCGCCTTCAACGGCGTGAGCGGTGACCTCATCGGCCCTGCAGGCGAAGGCTTCCGCATCGCGATGCAGGTCCTGACCCTGTTCCGGGTTACCGTCGCCGCCGCCGCTTTGGGCTTCGCGCGGCGCGCGCTCGACGAGGCGATAGCGTTTGCATCGCAGCGCAAGCTCGGCGACGCCACGCTCGCCGACAATGCCGTGACGCAAGCCAATCTCGCCGACATGGCGACCGCCCTC
>JBKJTQ010000004.1:0-3842 GCA_046589895.1 Sphingomicrobium sp. | reverse complement strand
GCTTCTCCTGCCCGCCTAGAGGCTCGCCATGGCCGGACGATATTTCGATCAGTGGCAAGTGGGCGACAAGGTCGCGCACGAGGTCACGCGCACCGTCACCGAAACCGACAATGTGCTGATCTGTGCGCTGACCCACAATCCGCAGCCGATGCATCTCGACCATGAGGTCGCCGCAGCGTCCGAATATGGAAAACCATTGGTCAATTCGATCTTCACCTTCGGGCTGATGATCGGGGTGTCGGTCGCCGACACGACGCTTGGAACTTTGGTCGCCAACCTTGGCTACGACAAGCTCGTCTTCCCCAACCCGGTGTTCGCCGGCGACACGCTGCGCAGCGAATCCGAATGCATCGCGGCCCGTGCAAGCAAATCGCGCGCCAATGCCGGGATTGTCACCTGGGCGCACCGCAGCTTCAACCAGCGCGGCGATAAGGTATGCGAATGCACGCGATCGGCGCTGATCCGGCGGTCTCCGGCATGACGCTGATGCCGCCGCGCAGCTGGCTGTTCGTCCCCGCCGACAGTGAAAAGAAAATTGCGAAAGCGCTCGACAGCGACGCCGACGCGATCATCTTCGACCTTGAGGACAGCGTCGCCGCCGATCGCAAGGCCGTGGCCCGGGCATTGCTCAAGGGACTCGCGCCGCGCGACGGCGGTCCTCGCTGGTGGGTGCGGATCAACCCGCTCGGCAGCGAGCATCTCAAGGCTGACCTCAAGTTGCTCGCCTCCGCCGACATGTTCGGGATCGTTCTGCCCAAAGCTGAAAGCGGTGCCGACGTCACCGCCATCGCGCACCGCACCGGCAATGTCCCGATCCACGCGATCGTCACCGAAACCGCGCCGAGCCTGTTCGGATTGCTCAGCTATCGCGACACCAAGGCCCCGCTCGCGGCGATGAGCTGGGGCGCCGAGGATTTGTCCGCTGCGCTTGGCGCAAGCAGCAAATATGGCCCCGATGGCGAACTTGCCTTCACTTACAAATTAGCGCGCTCGCTGACGCTGGCGGGCGCCGTCGCCGCTGGGGTCCAGCCAGTCGACGGAGTGTTCGCCGACATAAAAGACGGCCATGGGCTTGAGCTGGAAGCGCGCGCCGCGGCTTCGGAAGGGTTCACCGGCAAGCTTGCGATACATCCCGCGCAGGTCGCGATCATCAACGCCGCCTTCACGCCCTCCCCAGCCGAAGTGAAGCATGCCGAGGCGATCATCGCCGCCTTTGCCGCCGAACCCGCCGCCGGGGTGTTGTCGATCGGCGGTCGAATGGTCGATCGCCCCCATCTTCTCCAAGCGCAGGGAGTCCTCGCCCGCGCCCGCTGACCAATCGCTTTCAGGGAGACTGCACATGCCGACACAAGCCAAGGGTTGGGGCACCGACGCTGCCGACCAGCCATTGAAGCCGATGCAGTTCGAACGCCGCGACCTGCGTCCCGATGATGTCGCGATCCGGATCAGCCACGCCGGCATCTGCCATTCCGACCTTCATATGGCGCGCAACGACTGGGGCATGAGCCGCTATCCGATGGTGCCCGGGCATGAAATCGTCGGCACCGTCACCGATGTGGGCAGCAAGGTTACCCGCCATAAGGTTGGCGACAAGGTAGCGATTGGGTGCATCGTCGACAGCTGCAAGCAGTGCGCGCCGTGCCACGCGGGCACCGAGCAGTTCTGCGAACGGGGCATGACGATGACCTATGGCGCGGTCGACAAGCATGACGGAACGCTGAGCCAGGGTGGCTATTCGAACCACGTCGTGTGCCGCGACGAATTCGTGCTCAAACTTCCCGACAGCCTCGACATCTCCCGCGCAGCCCCGCTGCTGTGCGCGGGAATTACTACTTACTCGCCACTCCGCAAGTTCGGAGTTGGCAAGGAGAGCAAGGTCGCTGTGGTCGGGCTGGGCGGGCTTGGTCACATGGGGGTCAAGCTGGCGCACGCGATGGGTGCGCATGTGACGATGGTCACCACCAGCCCCGACAAGGGCGCCGACGCGCGGGAGTTGGGCGCGCACGATGTCCTGCTCTCGACCGACGGCGAGGCGATGGCGGCAGCCGCGGGGCGGTTCGACTTCATACTTGACACCATTCCGGTGGCGCACGACCTCAACCCTTATCTGGCGCTGCTCACGCCCAATGGGACGTTGGTGTTGGTTGGTGCGATCGCGCCTTTGCCGTCGATCCACGGCGGATCGCTGATCATGGGCAACAAAACCGTCGCCGGCTCGTTGATCGGCGGCATCCCCCAAACCCAGGAAATGCTCGATTTCTGCGGGAAGCATGGCGTTCACCCTGATTGCGAATTCATCGAGATTAGCGAGGTCAACGAAGCCTATGAACGGTTGCTCAAGAATGACGTGCGCTATCGCTTCGTGATCGACATGGCCGCGTCTGCATGAGTCGGGCCCACGCCGTCCCTGCCGATTTCGCAGCGCGGATCGGGTCGGCCGAGTTGCAGGTGCTGCGCGAGGAAGTGGCGGTTGATTCCGACACCTTCTGGCTAGCGCAGGCCAAGCGTCTCGATTGGGTTAAGGCGCCGACCACGGCGGGCGACTGGTCGTTCGACCAGGCCGACTTTCATATCGCCTGGTTTGCCGATGGCACGCTCAACCTCGCCGCCAATTGCCTCGACCGCCACCTTAAAGCACGCGGCGACAAGGTCGCTATCATCTTCGAGGGCGATGCCGCGGGCGACACGCGCACGTTGACCTATAGCGAATTGCACGACCTCGTCGGGCGCTTCGCCAATCTGCTCAAGCGCGAAGGCGCCGGGCGCGGCGACCGCGTGATGATCTACATGCCGATGATCCCCGAGGCGGCCGCCGCCATGCTGGCATGCGCGCGAATCGGCGCGGTGCATTCGGTGGTGTTCGGGGGCTTTTCGCCTGAAAGCCTCGCCGGGCGGATCGAGGATACGGGGGCGCGGATCGTGATCACCGCCGACGAAGGCGTGCGCGGGGGAAAGCGCATCCCCTTGAAGGCCAATGTCGATGCCGCCTGCGCTCTGTCGGGCGGTGCGGTCGAGCGCGTGATCGTCGTCGCGCGGACCGGCGCCGACGTGCCATGGCATCCGCAGCGCGACATTCGTTGGGAGGATGAACGCGACGCGCTCTCGCCCGACTGCCCGGCCGAACCGATGGGCGCCGAGGACCCCTTGTTCATCCTTTACACGTCGGGATCGACCGGGAAGCCCAAGGGCGTCGTCCACACCACCGGCGGCTATGCGGTGTGGGCGGCGACCACTTTCGACTGGATTTTCGGCGCCGGCGACGACGACATTTTCTGGTGCACCGCCGACGTCGGCTGGATCACCGGCCACAGCTATGTGGTGTACGGGCCGCTGATGAACGGCGCGACCAGCGTCATGTTCGACGGGGTGCCCAACCATCCCGACTTCGGCCGCTTCTGGGAAACCGTCGACCGGCTCGGGGTGACCATCTTCTACACCGCGCCGACCGCGATCCGGGCGCTGATGCGCGAGGGCGACGACTGGGTGAAGCGCCACTCGCGCAAGTCGCTGCGGCTGCTCGGCACCGTCGGCGAGCCGATCAATCCCGAGGCGTGGGAATGGTATTGGCGCGCTGTCGGCGACGAACGCTGCCCGATCGTCGACACGTGGTGGCAGACCGAGACCGGGGGGATGCTGATCAGCAACCTGCCCGGCGCGATGCCGATGAAACCCGGATCGGCGACCCGCCCGCTGCCGGGGATCGCGCCCGTGCTGGTCGATGCCGAAGGGACCGAGCTCCACGGCGCGGCGAGCGGCAACCTTGCCTTGAGCGCCAGCTGGCCGGGGCAGATGCGGACCGTGTGGGGCGATCACGAGCGCTTCTTCACGACTTACTTCGCGAC
>JBKJTQ010000170.1:0-7716 GCA_046589895.1 Sphingomicrobium sp. | reverse complement strand
ATCCCATGGTAGTTGAAAGTGTATTTCGCCTTCGCGTCCTTGGCGCACCACAGCAATGTCTCATGGGCGTTGGTGAAGCGCGTGCCGCGGAAATTGGGCATCGGGTTCGACTTGCGCCACACGATGTCGTTGAGGATCCAAAAATCTGCGTCCTGAAGCAGCGCGCCCACGCGATAGATGTTGTGATAGCTGCCGATCACCCAGATTGTGCCGTCGTTCTTCAAGATGCGCCGCGCCTCGGCGAGCCACTCTCGCGTAAAGTCGTCATAGATGGCGAGGCTGTCGAACTTGTCCCAATCGTCATCGACAGCATCGACGCGTCCGCCCTCGGGGCGGAACAGCTCGCCCTGGAGCTGGAGGTTGTACGGGGGGTCGGCGAAGATCATATCGACCGACTTGTCGGGCAATTGCGCCATCGCGGCGATGCAATCACCCTCGATGATGCTGTCGAGCGGAAGTTCGCGTGCTTTGCCGGGACTGGTGCGCGGGCGCGAACGCCCGGCATTCTCCGTTACCGGCAGGATCATGTTCACTGGTGACGCCCCCTGTTCGCCCCAAGCGTGAGTCAGGGCTCAGGCGCGGTCAAGCGTGCATGGGTTAACGGTCCTTTGGCGAGCTGCGGAACGAACTGAGTCCGACTTCCCGCAACCACAACATGTTGAGGTCTGAATGCCTCGACGGACTCAAGCAGTAGTGGTGTGACTCGAAAGACTCGGATCACGATTTTCGAGCATAAGCTGCCCCTGCGCGCGCGCGCGGACCGGGGCGAAGCTGCGGCGATGGAGCGGGGTCAGTCCATGCGTGTCGAGCGCACGAAGATGTTGCGGCGTCGGATATCCGCGATTGGTTTCCCAGCCATAGCCGGGATAGGTCAGCGCATGATCGGCCATGATTCGGTCGCGCGTGACCTTGGCGATGATCGAAGCGGCGGCGATCGAGCGGCACTTCGCATCCCCGGCGATGATCGCCTTCGACGGCCGCTGCCAGCGCGGGGTGGCATTGCCGTCGACCAGGACCCACGCCGGCTCAAATCCCAACGCCTCGACCGCGCGGCTCATCGCCAACATTCGCGCCCAATAAATGTTGATCTCGTCGATTTCCTCAACCGATGCGATCCCGACCCCGATCCGCGCGACTTTCTGCAAGCGCGCGTAAAGCGCCTCGCGCGCCTCAATGGGAAGCTTCTTCGAATCGTCGATCCCACGCGGAAAGCGTGCCCGGTCGAGCACCACCGCCGCGGCAACGACCGGCCCCGCGAGCGGCGCGCACCCCGCCTCATCTACTCCGGCAAGCGGCATCGGAAAGGCAATCTCAAGCTTGAAGCAGGGACGTTTCATCGGCGCCCTGAATATGACGCCAGCTGGCTATCTACCAGAGGGGACGCGGATTTTTCTCCTCGTCCTCCCGGGCTTGACCCGGGATCCACCTTTTCTGCGGCGACGAAAAAAGGTGGACCCCGGCTCAAGGCCGGAGCGACGAATCGCCTTCGGCCATCCGCCACGGCGGGAAGCGGCGCGCTTCCCCGGCGCGATAGAGGAAGATGGTGTTGCCCGAGGGATCGCGCAGCCGTGCCTCGCGCCACATCCACGGCTGGTTGCGCGGGCCATGCTCGAACGGAACCCCCGACCGCGCCAGCCGTTCGACGCGCGCGTCGAGATCGTCGCACTCGAAATAGATTGCGGTGGTTTCGCTGACGCTCTCGTCGGGATCGACCTGGATCGAAAAGGTCGTCCCGCCCTCGGTCTCGAACCGGGCATAGCCATTTTCGCGGCTGTCGACGATCTGCTTCAGCCCGAGCGCGCGGTAGAAGCTGACCATTGTATCATAATCCTTGCCGGTCACGGTCACGTGATTGAGGCGAAGCCCGATCCCGGTGTCGAGCTTTACCCGCTGCTGCCCGAGCGGACCATGCCCGTGCCCCAGCCCCGGCGCCTCGTGCAATGCGATCCGCACGAACAAACGCGACCGCTCGACCGCCTCGGCGACGCCAAGCCCGCTGGCGAGGTAGAAAGCGATTGCGCTGGCCAATGTGCAGCCGGTGCCGTGCGTGCTGGTCGTCTCGATCCGCTGGCCCTGCCAGCTGGTCATATTATCTTCTTCGATCAGCGCATCGGCGAGCGCGTCGCCTTCCTCATGCCCGCCCTTGATCAGCACCGCGCAACGATGCTTCGAGACCAATTGGAGCGCTCCCGCAACTTCATCCTCCTCACTCGTCAGGCGGCGAAGCTCGGGCAGATTGGGGGTCGTGAGCGTTGCGACGTCCATCAATTTGCCGAACGCGGCGATGGTCGGATCGTCGGCCAGCACCGCGCCGCTGGTCGCGACCATCACCGGATCGAAAATGATCGGAATGCCTTCCAATTGCTCGAGCCGCGCGGCGATGTGGAGCGCGGTGAAGGGCGACCCGATCATCCCGATCTTGACCGCATCGACCCCGATATCGTCGATTACCGCATCGATCTGCGCGAGGACGATTTCGGTCGGGACCGGGTGGACCGCGCTGACCCCCTGAGTGTTTTGCGCGGTGATCGCGGTGACCGCGGTCATGGCATGGCCGCCGAGCATGGTGATCGTCTTGATGTCGGCCTGGATCCCCGCGCCGCCGCCGGAATCGGACCCCGCGATAATCAGGATGCGCGGCGTGTTCATGGCCGATACTTTCTTACCGGCGACGCGGGGTTCGCGATCAGTCGCGCCTTCGTTCGCGTCGGCCGGTCGACGAGCTCGCCCCCGCAATTTGGGCAACGATCGTCGAGCGTTTCGGTACATTCTGCGCAGAAGCTGCATTCGAAGGAACAGATGAAGGCGCCGGCCAAATCCGCCGGCAGATCGACGCCGCAGCGTTCGCAATCGGGGCGCATCTCAAGCATCAGGCGGCGACCTCGGTGACAGCGGCGCAAATCCCGTCGACCAGCCGCTCGACCAAGGCGGCGTCGTCACCCTCGGCCATCACGCGGATCAACGGTTCGGTCCCCGACCTGCGGATCACCAGCCGTCCGCGCCCGTCGAGCTCGGCCTCAGCCTTTGCAATCACCGCCTGGACCGGCGCGGCGTCGAGCGGCTTGCCGCCCGCATAGCGGACATTCCTGAGCAATTGCGGGACCGGGTCGAACATGTGGAGCAACTCGCTCGCGCGGCTGCCGCTTTCAACCAGCGCCGAAAGAATCTGCAGCCCCGCGACCAACCCGTCGCCGGTGGTCGCATAGTCGGTAAGGATGATATGCCCCGACTGCTCGCCCCCGACATTACACCCTGAGCGGCGCATTTCCTCAAGCACATAGCGATCGCCGACCGCGGTGCGGCGCAGCTCAAGCCCTTCGCTGGCCAACCTGCGCTCGAGCCCCAGATTGGACATCACCGTCGCGACAACCGCGCCGCCCCTCAGCGTGCCGCGCCGCACGTGCGTAAGTGCGATCAGCGCCATCAACTGGTCGCCATCGACAAGCCGCCCCGTCTCGTCGACCACGATCAGCCGATCAGCATCGCCGTCGAGAGCAAGCCCGATCTGCGCCCCCGATGCGACCACGGTTTCCTGAAGCGTCTGCGGCGCGGTCGATCCGCAGCTCTGGTTGATGTTGGTGCCGTCGGGCGAGGTGCCGATGGCGATCACTTCGGCGCCCAATTCCCACAGCGCTTCGGGGGCGACCTGATAGGCCGCGCCATTGGCACAATCGAGCACGATCCTGAGTCCATCGAGGCGGATATGGTCGGGCAAAGTCGCCTTGGCGAAGTGAATGTAGCGCCCGCGCGCATCTTCGATCCGCTTGGCGCGCCCAATCCGCGCGGCATCGACCAGGGTCGGCTTTCCGGCGAGCAAGACCTCGATCGCCGTCTCGTCGGCGTCGGACAATTTATAGCCGTCGGGGCCAAACAATTTTATGCCATTATCCTCGAACGGATTATGGCTGGCGGAAATCATCACGCCCAGATCGGCACGCAATTCCCTGGTCAGCATCGCGATCGCCGGGGTCGGCAACGGCCCGAGCAAGATCACATCCATCCCGACCGAGGTGAACCCCGCGACCATCGCCGATTCCATCATATAGCCCGACAGCCGGGTATCCTTGCCGATCACTACGCGATGGCGGTGGTCGCCGCGCAGGAAATGCGTCCCCGCCGCCTGCCCGACACGAAGCGCGGTCTCGGGCGTCATCGGCGCTTGGTTGGTGCGCCCGCGAATCCCGTCGGTGCCAAAGAATTTTCGTCCCATGGCCATGCTCTTGCCCGAAAAGGATTAAGCGAAAAAGGCCCACACGCCCGCAGGGCGATAACCGAGCGCGCCATGGGCATAGGTCGCGCCAAGCCACAGCAACGTCCCGCCGATCAGCGCGAAGCCATCGGGGAGCGCAAAGCTCTTGCCGAAGGGGACGAACGACGTCGCCTTCTCCCATTCCGCCCACGGCGGTCCGACGAGCTTTTTCTTTTTCACATCCTGCCCCGCCGCCCCGCCAAGCGCGAGGATCGCGATCGTCGCGCTGACGACCAACGCGGCGAGCGTCGGATTGACGATCGCGTGCACCGATGCCCACAGCGCAAAGCCCCACATCATGGGATGACGCGTGATCGCGAACACTCCACGCGGCGGGCCAATCCGCGTCACCGGCGCGCCGCCGGTCGGGAAAGCCGGATTGCCGCGCAGCGAGCCGACGAACAGGATCGACCCGACCCACATCAACAAAGTCGCGACGATCCATCCCGCGCTCCCAGCCTGCCACAATGGAACAGGAGCCTCGACCAGCGCGGGCGAGTAGAAGTGGACCAGTCCATAAAAAGTGACCAGCGACACCGCGACATAAGCCAGCAGGAACCCGCGCGCGCCAAGCCCCCGAGCCAGCGCCGCACGTAGCGGATGCGACATGAGGAAATGGGTCCCCACGAACAGGGCGCCCGACAATGCGAGGAGGGCGAGATCGCTCATTCGCGACCATCTCCCGCGACCGCGAGGATCGGCGCGGCGGCGGCCACCGCGATCGCGTGGTGCATCATCAGGCTTTGACCTCGCCGTCTATCCGGGTGCCCGCGGCTTGCGGCTCGCCCAGCTCACGATCGCCCGCCATGTCGCGATCGTCCTCTAACGTGTCGAGGTGCATCAATTTCTTGATCAACGGCGACACGAGCAAGACCGCAACCGCGACGCCCATCGTGATCCAGCCAATCTTGGAATAAATCGCCAGCGTCGCTTCCTTGCTCATCTCGCCGCCTTCGCCGCCGGTCGCCTCGCCGATCTTGCCGGCGACGAAATTGCCCACCGCGGTCATGTAGAACCAAGCGCCCATGATCAGCGAGGCCATGAACTTGGGCGCCAGCCGGTTCATCGCCGACAGGCCGACCGGGCTAAGGCAAAGCTCGCCGGTCGTATGCAGGAAGTAGAGGAGGAAGACGAACAGGACCGGGGTCGCGACGGCGGGTCCGACCGAGTTGGCGCCCCACACGAAGACGAGGAAGCCGAGCCCGACCTGCGCCAGCGCCAGCCCGAACTTGGCCGGAGCAGACGGTTCCAGACCACGCTTGCCGAGCGTCACCCATAGCCCCGCGAACAGCGGCGCGAGGAGAATGATGTAGATCGGGTTGATCGACTGGAATAGCGACGCCGGAACCCCGCCAATGTCGACGAAGCGGTCGGTGTAGAGGTTGAAGCTGCCTCCGGCTTGCTCGAACAGGCCCCAGAACAGCGGATTGAGCGCGATCAGGAACAGGATCGCGAAAATGCGGTCACGCGGCTGCTTGTCGAGCTTGAAGGCTTCGTAAACGACATAGCCGAGCAGCGCGAGGCCCGAGACGATCAGCAAATTCTGGATCACGTCCTGATATTGGACCATCGCCCAGATCACCGCGACCGCGCCTACACCAATCCCGTAGAGCGTCATTTCCTTGCTTTTGGTGAGCGGGTTGGGGGCCTCGCCGCTCCCGCGCAGCGCCTTCTTGCCGAGCACGAACACCGCCAGTCCGGCGAGCATCCCGATCCCGGCGAGCCCAAAGCCATAGCCCCAGCCGATCGTCTGACCGAGATAGCCGACGAGGATCGTGCCGAGTGCGGCACCAAGGTTAATGCCCATGTAGAAGATGGTGTAGGCGCCGTCGCGGCGGATATCGGTCAACTTGTAAAGCTGGCCGACCATCACCGAGATGTTGGCCTTGAGGAACCCCGAGCCGACGATAATGAACGCGAGCGCCGCCCAGAAGACGTTGATCGTCGGGTCATTCTGTCCTCCGACCCCCTCGACCGCCATCATGCTGTGGCCGACCGCGAGCAGGATGCCGCCGAACAACACCGCCTTGCGCTGCCCCAGATAGCGGTCGGCGAGATAGCCGCCGAGCACCGGTGTGATGTACACCAATGAGGTGTAGGCGCCGTAAATGAGGTTCGACTTGCCGTCGTTGAACAGCCAATGCTGGGTGAGGTAGAAAATCAGCAGCGCGCGCATGCCGTAATAGGAGAAACGCTCCCACATTTCGGCGAAAAACAGCATGTACAGCCCCTTGGGCTGGCCGAAAGCCTCTTCCTTCTTGCTCATCGCGATCGACGCGCCAATGACGAGGAAGGCGGCGAGCACGACGAGCGAAATGACCGCGATCCAGTCACCCTCGTTCCACCGGCCCATGTCTTTCAATGCGGTCACTCTTTCACTCCCCGGGGTTCGTCGCTCTGATTGGCGATTGGCTGCGCAAGCTAACGGTTAAATCGCTGATGTGAAGCCGATTGTTGCCGCGCCGCGCCGCCGCTAAGGCAGCGGCCATGCTCAACGACCTTACCTCGACGCTTACCTTGCTCGAAACCCGCCGCTCGGGCAGCCCTCGCGACATGGTCGCCCCGGGGCCGAGCGAGGCTGAGCTCGAGCGCATCCTCGCCATCGCCGCGCGCACCCCCGATCATGGCAAACTATTCCCGTGGCGGTTCGTGATCGTCGCCGAAGATCAGCGCCAGCCGCTCGCCGATCTGCTCGCGCGCGCGCTTCCCGAACATGATCCGCAAGCCACCGCCGCGCATTTTTCGAAAGCGCTCGAATTTGCGCACCAGGCGCCGTCGCTCGTCGTCATGCTTTCCTCACCCATCGAGGGGCACAAGATTCCATTGTGGGAACAGCAATTGTCGGCCGGCGCGGCGGGGATGAACCTGCTTCTCGCGACCCACGCGTTGGGTTATGTCGGCGGCTGGCTAACCAGCTGGGCGGCCTATTCGGAAATTGTCCGCGCGGCATTTTGCGCACCCGGCGAACGCATTGCCGGCTTCTTCTTCCTCGGCTCGCCGGGCCATGAGCTCGAAGAGCGGCCGCGCGCCCCGCTGGCGACGCTGGTGCGCACTTGGATCCCGCCAACCGCTTGATTTTGCTCCGCGCTGCTGTATTATGACAGCATGACGCTTCGAGGCAGCCACGAAAAACCAGTTTATATCCGCATCCGCGAGGTGATTGCCGACTCGATCCTTGCCGGGCGTTTCGGCGACGGCGACCCCCTGCCCTCGGTGCGCGCGCTCGCCGCCGAGGAAGGCGCCAACCCGCTGACCGTCGCCAAGGCCTATCAGGGGTTTCAGGACGGCGGGCTGATCGTCGTCAAGCGCGGCGTCGGCATGTTCGTCGCGCCGGGCGCACAAGCGCGGCTGCGCAGCGCCGAGCGCAACCGCTTCCTGCAATCCGAATGGCCCGCAATCCGCGCCCGCATGGCCCAGCTCGGGATCGATCCCATGCACCTTTTGAGCGGCGAACTGACCTAGAGTCT
>JBKJTQ010000160.1:0-3247 GCA_046589895.1 Sphingomicrobium sp. | reverse complement strand
CGGGTGAGTTGGCTGCCGAGCGACACGCCGCCGCGCCGCGCGAGGCGAAGGTCGCGGCCATAGCCGTCGCGGTCGCGGAAGCGATGTCCGACGAGGTCGAACTCGCCCTGGTTGAGGAGCGCCAGCAAGCGGGTCGCGGCGCGCTCGCCAAGCAACCGTTCGGCCTCGCATTTCGCACCCTCCACTTCGGGCGCGTCGATCCCGATCAGGCGCACCCGGCGTTGGCCAAGCCGGAAGCTGTCGCCATCGACGACGCACGCCATGCTCTGTCCCTGTCCGCAGCGGGTGAAACGCGCGCTGATCCGTTCGGGGCGCGTCGCGGTTGGACCAAAAGGTGCGATCAGTGAAGGGTCGAGCAACGCGCCAGCAAGCGCGAGCAGCGGGATGAGCAATGCAGATTTGACGATCCGCCCGCGCTTGCGACGCGCCATGCGATCGCCCGCGGGCTGTTGTCGATGGACCCCCATTGCGCGATCATGGCGCAACGCCTGGGCAAAGGAAAGTCCCCGCGGCGCCGACCCGGGGTCAGGCCGCGGGGGCCGGGTCAGCGCGCTTCGCCGCCCGCTTCTTCCTCAAAGGTCAGCGCGACATCGGCATTGGCCGACAGGCGGACCTGCTCGCCTTCGACGTCGGCGACGAGACCGCGGGCGATGAAATGATGATGACCTTCATGACTGCCCTGTCCGGCGTCAGCCTTGGTCAGCTTGATGCGGTCGCCCTCGACCTTGTCGATCGTGCCGACATGGACGCCGTCGGCGCCGATCACTTCCATATGCTCGCGGATCGTCGAAAAATCGCCCATCGGTTCGCTCCTGTGATGAAGATGAACCCGAAACGCGCCGGTGCGGTGAAAGGATGCGCCGGAGCGGTAGCGCCTTTCGCTCACCGGCGACGGAACCGCCACCCGCAGCGTTCGTTTCGCCAGCAGAACATAGGATAATAGGGAGAATCGCCGTGGCTGATGAGTATGACAATGACCGTCCGGTCGACCGCACCACGATCATCGAGACGGGCAATGGCGGCGGTGGTGGCGGCGGGGTGCTCGCGGTGGTGCTGCTGATCATCGTCGTGCTGGTGCTGCTGTTCCTGTTCCGCGACCAGCTCGGGCTGGGCGGTAACAAGACCGAAGTCTCGATCCCGGACAAGATCGAAGTCAACATCAACTAGGTTTGATGTTCGCGCCAAGCGCGCGTAACCACCCCCTCGCTTCCGCTGGAAACGAGGGGGTTTTTACGTGGTCATGGACGAGCTCAAATATTCGACAGGATTCGGCTCACATTCCGAAAGCGAAGCCGTGCCCGGCGCACTCCCCCAGGCGCGCAATAGTCCGCAAAGACCGCCGTTCGGCCTCTACACCGAGCAATTGTCGGGAAGCGCCTTCACCGCGCCGCGGCACGAGAATCGCCGCAGCTGGCTCTACCGGATGCGCCCCACCGCCGACCATCGCCCGTTCACGCGCTATTCCGGCGCCAAGCTGTTCGCCCCGGGGACGGTCGACGAGCCGCTCGCGCCCAACCGACTGCGCTGGGATCCCCCCGCCGACCTTCCGTCCGATGCAGACTTCGTCGACGGGCTGGTGACGATGATGGCCAATCGCGACCCCGCCGACCTCGAAGGCGTTGCGATCCATCTCTATCGTGCGTCGAAATCAATGGTCGATCGGGTGTTCGCCAATGCCGATGGCGAATTGCTGATCATTCCGCAGTCGGGCGAACTGCGGGTGATGACCGAGCTTGGCACGCTCGACGTCGCGCCGGGGTGGATTGCGCTGATCCCGCGCGGGGTGCGGTTCCGGGTCGAGGTGGAAGGCGAAGCACGCGGCTATGTCGCCGAAAATCACGGCGCGATGTTCCGCCTTCCCGAACTTGGTCCGATCGGGTCGAACGGTCTCGCATATTCGCGCGATTTCGAAACCCCGGTCGCCGCCTTTGAAGATGTCGAGCGCCCGTGCGAGCTGATCCAGAAATATCTTGGCAGCCTGTGGAAGACGACGCTCGATCATTCGCCGCTCGACGTGGTCGCGTGGCACGGCAACCTTGCCCCGTGGCGCTATGAGCTGGCACGGTTCAACACCATCGGGTCGATCAGCTTCGACCATCCTGATCCGTCGATCTTCACCGTGCTGACCAGCCCGAGCGACGTGCCCGGACGCGCCAATGCCGATTTCGTCATTTTCCCGCCGCGCTGGATGGTTGCGGAAGGCACGTTTCGACCACCCTGGTTCCACCGCAACGTCATGAGTGAGGCGATGGGACTAATCCACGGCGCTTATGACGCCAAGGCCGAAGGCTTCGCCCCGGGCGGGATCAGCCTCCACAATCTGATGAGCGGACACGGGCCAGACGCCGCCAGCTGGAAACAAGCGAGCGAGGCCGAGCTCAAGCCGGTCAAGCTCGACGGGACGATGGCGTTCATGGTCGAGAGTTGTTGGCCCTATGTACCGACGCGCTTCGCGCTCGACCGCGCGCAACCTGATTATGATGAGGCGTGGGCCGACTTTCCGAAAGCCAAATTGCCGTGATCCAACTGATCGACGAGACCCACGATCCAGCGCGCAAAAGCTGGGTGGCAAGCGCCAACGGCCACCGCGATTTCCCGATCCAGAATCTACCGCTCGGCGTCTTTTCGGTAAGCGGGCGCGAGCCGCGCATCGGGGTAGCGATCGGCGAGATGCTGCTCGACCTGGGCGGCTTGGCGGAGGTCGGATTGCTCGACGACCGGTGGCTTGCCGCGCTGACGCGCCCGAGCCTCAACGACTGGTTCGGACACGGACCTGACGAAGGCCGCGCACTGCGCTGGTTGCTGTCCGACCTGCTGTCGGGCGAGGCCCAGCGCGGCGCGCTCGAGCCGCATCTGGTGACGCGGGATGAAGTGACGATGCATCTCCCCTGCGCGATCGGCGACTACACCGATTTTTATGTCGGGATTCACCATGCGATGAATGTCGGCAAGCAATTCCGTCCGGATCAGCCGCTGTTGCCCAATTATAAATATGTGCCCATAGGCTATCATGGCCGCGCGAGCTCGGTGCGTGTGTCCGGGGAGCCAGTGATCCGTCCCAAGGGGCAGCGCAAATCGCCCGAAGCCGAGGCGCCCGAATATGGTCCGTCGCGGCGGCTCGATTATGAGCTCGAGCTGGGTATGTTCATCGGCCGCGGCAATGCGCTGGGCGAGCCGATCGCGATCGGCGATGCGGCAAATCACATAGCGGGCTATTGCCTGCTCAACGATTGGTCGGCGCGCGATG
>JBKJTQ010000155.1:0-4943 GCA_046589895.1 Sphingomicrobium sp. | reverse complement strand
GCCAGCGCGGTCAGCCAATATTTATCGGTGAAGCCAAGCCAGCCTCCGCGGCTGTCGCGGGTGATACCGGCCTTGTCGTCGTCGAGCGTGTCCCAGTCGACGTCATAATCGGCCTTGGCGCCGAGGAAGCTGAGCGGGCCAACATGGCTCGTCCAGCTCGATGCGTCGGACGATTTGGCGGCGCGGCTGACGAGCCCGAACGGGGTCAGCGCGACCGGCGCGGCCCCCATGTTGGCGACGCGCTGCTTGACGGTGAACAGATAGCCGTCGTCGATCGACACGATCAGTTCGAACCGCTGCCCGGTCGGGTTGGACCAGCTAAGCGTCACCGGCTTGCCGGGAGTGAGGGTCGGAGCGCTCGCGGTCCACAGCGCATTGGCGTCGGGGGCGGCGACGCCTTGGCCAGTCCAGCCGAAGCTGGCGAAGTAAGCGCCGTTGGCGCCCGACGGCGAGAGCAAGCGCACCGCGGGCGAGGTCGGCGAGATTTCCTCGCGCTGGCGGACGAGGACGAGATCGTCGAACCGTGCGCCCTTCAAATTGATCGACCCGGCGAGGCTGGAAGTCACGATGCGGACGCGCGGGCTTTCACCGAGCACGACGGCGCGGGCACGGATCGCCTGCGGGGCATTGGCGCCGGGGACCACCGCGGGCTGCGGGATCGGCCGCGCCTTGCCGTTGTCGACGGCCTGCGTCTGCGGGGTCGCGGTCGGGAAATAGCGGTCGGAGAGCAGGCTCCAGCCCAGCAGGACCATCGCGGACAGCATGATCGCCAGCAGCATGTTGCGGTTGTTCTCGTTCACTTGCTTGTCAGTCCTTCGTCAGGGAACCGGGTCGGAGCCTTGGCCCCCCCAGGGATGGCAACGGAAGATTCGCCGCCACGCGAGCCAGCCGCCTTTGAGCGCGCCATAGCGCCGAAGCGCGGTGATCGCATAGGCCGAACAGCTTGGCTGGAAACGGCATGAAGGCGGGAGGACGCGGCTCGGGCCTGTTTGCCAGCCGCGGGTGAGCAGGATGAGGGCGCGCGCGATCACGTCTTCGGCTCTGGGCAAAGCTTGGCCAGCGCACGCTTCAATTCGGCGACGAGGGTGGCATAATCGCGTTCGATCCCGCTCGACCGGCCGATCAGGACATGGTCGGCACCCGGGACGGCATGGTCGGGAAATGTTTCGCGGACCAAAGCCCGAAATCGCCGTTTCATGCGGTTACGCACCACCGCATTGCCGATCTTCCTGGTCACGGTGAAGCCGACGCGCACCATTTCATCGTCATCGCCGCGCGGGCGGACGAGCAGGACGAAGCCGGGCATCGGCGCGCGCTTGCCGCGATTGGCGGCAAGGAAGTCGGCGCGCCTCGATAATATGACTAGGCGCTGAGTTTCTTGCGGCCGCGAGCCCGGCGCGCCGCTAGCACCTTGCGGCCGCCGACCGTCGCGCTGCGATGACGGAAGCCGTGGCGCCGTGCGCGCACCAGGTTGCTCGGCTGAAAAGTGCGCTTCATCGCTCATGCCTTCAAAGTCTAATGCAAAAAGGGCCGCGCATGCGGCCGCCGTTGATGGCGCCGATACGGGTAGGCGACGCGAAAGTCAATTCATCCGCTCGCGGTCGCCGGGCATTTCGGGCGCTGCTGCCGGCGGCGCGGGGATGAGGCGATCGACGCCGTCGCTTTCGCCTTCGGGGTCGAGCCCCGCCTGCCTGCGCCCTTTGGCAATCGCCTCGCGCCGCTTGGCGCTTTGGCGGCGCATGCCCCAGTCGGCCCAGCGCCCGGCCTTGGGCTGCCAGCGCTTGAAATGGACGTAGCGGCGCTTGGCCCACATGCTCGTCTTCAAGACCATCGCCAGCCCGATCGCGAACACGAAAATCCCGCCAGGGCCGGGGATGATCCCGGCGAGCGGGGACAGGATGATGAGGATCACGCCGACTGCCAGGATCGACCATTCGACCGCCGGATGATCGATAAAGCGGTGCCATTGCTTACGCGTCCACATCGCCGCCATGTGGGCAAGCGCGGCGCGGCGCGCAAGGGTCGCTTGCGCTCGACCGCCTCGCCGGTCTAGCGTCGCTGCGCCGAGCCAGGGGGGTTTTTGCGTTACCAGTGTTGGGGCAGAGGAGGGCGCGGCCGCTAATGGTCGCGACCGTCGCCACTGTTGCGTATCTCGGGCTCGAGGCGCGTAGCGTCGAAGTGCAGGTGCAATTGAGCACCGGGCTTCCCGCCTTCATCATCGTCGGCCTGCCCGACAAGGCCGTCGCCGAAAGCCGCGAGCGGGTGCGCGCGGCCTTGTCGGCGATCGGGCTGGCGCTTCCGCCCAAGCGGATCACGGTCAATCTGTCGCCCGCTGATTTGCCCAAGGAAGGGTCGCATTTCGACCTGCCAATCGCGCTTGCGCTGCTCGCCGCGATCGGCGCGACCGATGCCGAGGGCTTGAGCCATTATATTGCGGTCGGCGAGTTGAGCCTCGACGGGCGGATCGCGGCCTCGCCCGGAGTGCTGCTCGCCGCGCTCCACGCCTCGTCGCGCGACATGGGGCTGATCTGCCCTGCGGTGCAGGGGCCCGAGGCGGCATGGGCAGGGAATGTAGAGCTGATCGCCGCGCCCGGCCTGCTTGCGTTGCTGGCGCACCTCAAGGGCACGATGGTGCTTGCACCGCCGATCCCCGGGGAGGCGGAAGCCGTCAGCGGTGGTCCAGACCTGCGCCAAGTCAAGGGCCAAGAAGTCGCTAAACGGGCGCTCGAAATCGCCGCTGCGGGGGGGCATAATCTGCTGATGAGCGGGCCGCCGGGGGCGGGCAAGTCGCTGCTCGCGGCATGCCTGCCGGGGATATTGCCCCCGCTCGATCCGTCCGAAGCACTTGAAGTGTCGATGGTCGCGTCGGTCGCGGGCGAGCTCGATGGCGGCAAGTTGAAGCGGCGGCGGCCGTTTCGCAGCCCGCATCACAGCGCGTCGATGCCAGCCTTGGTCGGGGGCGGATTGAAGGTCCGTCCGGGCGAAATCAGTCTTGCGCATCTTGGCGTGCTGTTCCTCGACGAGCTTCCCGAATTCCAGCGCGCCGCGCTCGATTCGCTGCGCCAGCCGCTTGAGACCGGCACGGTCAGCGTCGCGCGCGCCAACATGCACGTCACCTTTCCGGCGCGGGTCCAGCTCATTGCGGCGATGAACCCGTGCCGTTGCGGCCATCTCGGCGATCCGGCGCTGGCCTGCGCGCGCGCGCCGCGCTGCGCCGCCGATTATCAGGCCCGGGTGTCGGGGCCATTGCTCGACCGCATTGACCTCCACGTCGAGGTTGCCGGGGTCAGCGCCGCCGATTTGACGCTGCCGCCCTCATGCGAGGGCAGCGCCGAGGTCGCCAACCGCGTCGCGCAGGCGAGGTTCGTGCAGACCAAGCGTTATGCGGGCGAGCGCCATTCGTCAGGTTCAGGACAAATAGTGCGAACCAACGCCGAAGCCGACGGCGACCTGCTCGACCGCATCGCCACCCCCGACGATCCGGGCAGGAAATTGCTCGCCGACGCCGCGGCGGCGATGCGCCTCTCGGCGCGCGGCTATCATCGTGTGCTGCGCGTCGCGCGGACGATCGCCGATTTGGCGTCGAGCGAGCATGTCGGCCGGATACATATTGCAGAGGCGTTGAGTTATCGCCGTCAGGCGCCGAGGAATTGAGGTCCGGCTTGCCCCGCGTTCGGGGCATGCTAAAGGCGCTATCCGTGCCCCCGTGGCGGAATGGTAGACGCGCTCGACTCAAAATCGAGTTCTGCAAGGAGTGTCCGTTCGAGTCGGACCGGGGGCACCACCGCGCTTGTGCGGGTGGAGAGCGAAAGGCGGAAGGATGGACGGCGCCAGCTTGCTGTCGATCCAGGTCGGGACGATCCAGCCAATCGGGCCGCAAGGCGTGCCCAGCGCGTTCGTCAAGCATCGCGTCGAAGGACCGGTGACGGTCGGGCTGCTTGGGCTGGCCGGCGACGAGCAGGCCGACCTCAGCGTCCATGGCGGGCGCGACAAAGCCGTCTATGCCTATGCCGTCGAGCATTATGACGCGTGGCGCGACGATTTTCCCGAGCATCGAGCGACCTTTGTCGCCGGGGGAGTGGGCGAAAATCTGACCGTCGCGGGGATGAGCGAGGCCGATCTTTACGCCGGCGATGTGCACCGCATCGGCAGCGCGACGCTGCAGCTTTGCCAGCCGCGCCAGCCATGTTTCAAATTCGCGCTGCGCTTCGCCGACAATCGCTTGCCCAAGGCGATGGTCCGCAACGGCAGAGCGGGCTGGTATTATCGAGTGATTGAGGCGGGTAAGATCGAGGCCGGCGACCGCATCGAAGCGATCGAGCGCCCGCATCCGACGCTGCGCTTCGAGCGGCTGGTCGAGATCGTCAACTTCCGCAAGCCGAGCCGCGACGAGCTTGAGGCGATGGCGGCGATGGCCGGACTCGCCGATCATTTGCGAGAAGACGCCCGCCAGGCGATGCAGGGCGGGGCTTAAGCGGCGTCATCGCAACTGCTGGCAGGTTGGCGCGGGCGTGATACAGTTGGCGCCATGGATGCACCGACCACGCCAAAGGCGCTCGATTCGCACGAGCATGAACATGAGACGTTCGAGCTCAAGCGGGTGAGGCTGCTTGCTTCGCTGACGCTGATCGGGGGGATCGGACTGATCCTCGCTTTGCCGTTCGCGTTGCGCGCGGGGGCCGAATTCTTCTTGCCCGTGACCGCGGCGCTGGTGGTCGCGATCGCGCTGGTGCCGATGCTCGAATGGTTCGAGCGGCGCGGGGTCCCGCCCAAGCTCGCGTCGGGATTGTGCGTGCTGGTGTTCCTGGCGATCGCCATCTTCGCGATGGCGGCGATCATCATCCCGGCAATCGACTGGGTCGCGCTGATCCCCAAGCGGATCGACCGGGTAACCGATGCCTTGGCACCGGTGCTCGACCTTTATTCCAGCCTTGAGAAATTCA
>JBKJTQ010000066.1:0-15652 GCA_046589895.1 Sphingomicrobium sp. | reverse complement strand
TTTAAGGCACCACCACCGTACCGACCGCCTCGGCCGCCATCTCCGGATAATCGAGCGTGTAGTGGAGGCCACGAAAGCCGTGGCCTCCACTACACGCTCGATTATCCGGAGATGGCGGCCGAGGCGGTCGATACGGTGCTGGTGCCTTAAAGCACGAGAGTCCGCTTCGGTTAGATTTGTTGAAAAACTTGATTGATTTAATCAGGACCGAAAGCAGATGTTGCTAGAAATGGCGGGTCTCGCCAATAGTCATGAACATGAAAGCCTTGCCCGCGCGGTTCATCGCGTTCGACCCGCCTACTATCCAATTCTACGCTGAGGAGGCACCTAGCTACACGGCAAGTGGCCCAGGTGGCGCCAGCCGACATCTGCCAGCGTTCCTTGAGCTCCTTCGACCAGGCTCTCACATCCTCGAACTTGGCTGCGGAGGCGGCGTGGACGCAGAGGCGATGATCCGGGCGGGGCTTCGTGGTCGACCCGACGGACGGTACTCCGGAAATTGCCCAAAAAGCACAGGTGCGCCTTGGTCAGCCAGTGCGGATCATGCGTTTCGAGGAGATGGACGCGAGCGAGGCTTATGACGCGGTCTGGGCTCATGCGAGCTTACTTCACGTTCCCCGTGCAGGGCTTCATGGAGTGCTCAAGCAAGTTTTCCGAGCACTTTGTCCGGGCGGTTTTCATTTCGCCAACTTCAAGGCCGGGGGAACTGAAGGACGCGATCGGTTCGGCCGCTATTTTAATTATCTGGCCATCTCCGAACTGCTCGAAGTCTACCGTGGCTCAGCGGCTTGGGAGGTTCTGACGGCCGATGAGTATGTCGGCGGAGGCTATGAAGACGGACAGGGCCCTTGGGTGACGCTAACCGTGCGAAAGCCGCTCGCATAACGCTGCACCTTGGTGACGTCCGCATGAGTCGGAAGCGGATATGCGTGTTACCTGATTTTGCTGTCCTACACGCCGTCGGCCTGCGATGCTTCTCCCGAGGCTCTTTCCTGTGTTAAACCCCCTCAATCGCTTGTTCGCCGACCGGACCCACGAAGATGTCCGCCCAGCGGGTGACTCTTGTGACGTTAAGGCTCTCCTGAGTTTGTCGAAAGGCCTGTCCTGAGCCGGTCGACGTGGCGTCGCTCCTATCGCAGCTTACTCACCTTCAGCCCGTCCGCCTTCGCCCTCGCCTGGATCGATTCCTCGCTCCGCGTCATCGCTTTCGAAATCGCCTTGAGGCTCATCGCCTTGCCCGCGAGCAGATGGAGTTTCTGGATTTCGTCCTGGGTCCATGGCTGGCGGTGGCGCTGGAATTTTTCGGCCATGATCGTCACTCTTTCCAAGAACTTGACCAAGCAAGTTGGTCAAGATAGATTTCGGACCATGACCCTGCACTTTAATGTCGGCGAGGCCAAAGCCAAATTATCGCAATTGATCGCGGCAGTGCGGCGTGGCGAGGATGTCGTGATCGACCATGACGGCAAGCCGCAAGTCCGGCTGGTGATGGTGGAGCAAGCGGCCATCGAGGAGCGCAAGCGCCGCATCGAGAAGCGCGCAGCGGCATTTGGGATGTGGCGCGAGGAGTTTGAAGGGTGGGATACCAGCCTGGAGGCACTGAAGCAGGGCCGCGAGTATAGCGAGAAACGGCGCAAGCTTCACGACGATGATCTTCGCTGATACGCACGTCCTCATATGGCTGGCGAGCGGTGACGCGCGACTGCCGGAACTGGCTCGCGATCGACTTCTGGCTGATGATTCGCTAGCGGCCAGCGTTGTTACCGCATTCGAATTTGCCGACTTGCAGATACGCGGCCGACTGCCTTCCAAGCCGGGTTTCGCCGAGATTGTGCGGGAATTCAGCCTTGAGGTTGTTGACCTGCCCGCATCGCTCTGGACTCTCGCCGCGACCCTTCCGCCGATTCACGGCGACCCGATCGATCGAATGCTGATCGCGCACGCAATGGCATCGGGTACGACCTTGGCGACGGCCGATGAAAACATGCGTAAGTATCCGGTAAATCTGCTCTGGTAGTCCGGACGGCTGGCATCGCGCGCGCACCCTGCTAGAGCGGTGCGCTACATGGTCGAGCAGCACAATCACCTCTATCTCGTCGATGGGTCGAGCTATATTTTCCGGGCCTATCACCGCCTTCCGCCGCTGACCAACCGCCACGGCGTCCCGGCAGGCGCGGTCTATGGCTATACCGCGATGCTGTGGAAGCTCGCCGACGGTCTCAACAAGGCCGACGGGCCGACCCACATGGCGGTGATCCTCGACGCCAGCTCGACCACTTTCCGCAATGCGATGTACGACCAGTATAAGGCCAACCGCCCGCCGCCGCCCGAGGACCTAATTCCGCAATTCCCGCTGATCCGCAGCGCGACTCGGGCGTTCTCGATCCCGTGCATCGAGACCGAGGGGCTTGAGGCCGATGACATCATCGCCTGCTACGCCAAGGCCGCGCTCGCCGCGGGCTGGTCGACGACCATCGTCAGCTCGGACAAGGATTTGATGCAGTTGATCGAACCAGGAATCGACATGCTCGACACGATGAACGATCGCCGCATCGACGCCGACTATGTGAAGGCGAAATTTGATGTTTTCCCCGACAAGCTGGGTGACGTCCTCGCCTTGATGGGCGACAGCGTCGATAATGTCCCCGGAGTTCCGGGGATCGGCCCCAAGACCGCGAGCCAGCTGATCAATGATTTCGGTAGCCTCGAAGCCGTGCTCGCCGGGACCGGCAGCATCACAAAGCCCAAGTTGAAGCAGTCGCTGATCGACCATGCCGGCAAGGCGCGGCTGTCGCGCGAGCTCGTCCGGCTCGAATGCAATGCGCCACTTCCCGAGCCGCTCGAGGACCTCGCCCTCAAGGGCATTCCGCCCGAGCCGCTGCGCGAGTTTCTTGAGGATATGGGGTTCAAGGCATTGCTCGCGCGGATGGTCGGCGGCGGGGCGGCGGGATCGCCCGCAGGCAATGTCGCTGCCGTAATGACGCCGGCGAAGCTCGCCGAACCCGAGACGATCAGCGTCGATCGATCGCTTTACGAGACGATCACCACCGAGGAAGCGCTCGACCGCTGGATCGCCGAGGCGCGGCACCAGGGCTTTGTCGCGGTCGATACCGAGACCGACTGCATCGACTGCATCGTCGCGCGCCTCGTCGGGATCAGCCTCGCCACCGTGCCCAACAAGGCCTGCTACATCCCCGTCGGCCATGGCGGCGGCGACCTGCTGTCCGAAGCCCCGAGCCAGCTTCCGCGCGACCTTGTGCTGGCCAAATTAAAGCCGCTGCTCGAAGATCCGGCCGTGCTCAAAATCGGGCATAACCTCAAATATGACTGGGTGATGTTGGCCAAGTCGGGGATCATCGTCGCGCCCTACGACGACACGCTGGTGCTCAGCTTCGATCTCGATGCGGGGCGATCGGGGCATGGCATGGACGAGCTTGCAAGGACTCACTTCGAGCATGAGTGCATTTCGTTCAAAGCGGTGTGCGGGGTGGGCCGCAACCAGATCACCTTCGACAAGGTCCCGCTCGACGTCGCGACCGAATATGCCGCCGAGGATGCCGACATCACGCTACGCCTGTGGCAGCGATTGAAGCCGCGCATCGTCGCCGAAGGCGTGACGCGCATCTATGAAATGGTCGATCGCCCACTGGTGGCGACGATCAGCCGAATGGAGCAGCGCGGTATCATGGTCGACCGCGCCTATCTTGCCAAATTGTCAGCCACTTTTGCCACCGAGATCGCCAAGCTCGAAGGGCAGGTCTACGAAGCCGCCGAGGGTCCGTTCACGATCGGCTCGCCGCAGCAGCTGGGCGGCGTTTTGTTCGACCGCTTGGGGCTGAAGGGCGGGCGCAAGGGCAAGAATGGCCAATATTCAACCGATGTGACCGAGCTTGAGCGGCTCGCCGCTGAGGGCGTCCCGGTGGCGCGGCTGGTGCTCGAATGGCGCCAATTGACCAAGCTCAAGTCGACCTACACCGATGCGCTCCAGGCGCAGATTAATCCCGAGACGGGGCGGGTGCATACCAGCTTCAGCCTGTCGGGGGCACAGACCGGGCGGCTGTCCTCGACCGAGCCAAACTTGCAGAACATCCCGATCCGAACCGAGATCGGGCGCCAGATCCGCGACGCCTTCGTCGCAGCCCCCGGCCACGTCCTAATGAGCGCCGATTATAGCCAGATCGAGCTTCGCCTCGCCGCTCATATGGCCGATGTGCCGCAATTGAAGGAGGCATTCGCGCGCAAGGAGGACATCCACAGCATGACCGCTGAGGAATTGTTCGGATCGGTCGACCGCGACGCGCGCAGCAAGGCCAAGACAATCAATTTCGCAATCCTATACGGAATTTCCTCGTGGGGCCTCGCTGGGCGCCTCGGGGTGTCGCGCGACGAGGGTAAGGCGATCATCGACCGCTATTTCGAGCGCTTCCCGGGGATCAACGCCTACATCAACGAGACCACGGCGTTCGTCCGCGAGCATGGCTTCACCCAGACGTTGTTCGGGCGAAAGACCCATTTCCCCAATATCCGGTCGCCGCAGCAGAATCTTCGCCAAGGGAGCGAGCGCGCCGCGATCAACGCCCCGATCCAGGGGACCAGTGCCGACCTCATCAAGCGTGCGATGAACCGCATGGACGCTGCCTTGGCCGATGCCGGCCTCCCCGACGTGCACATGCTGCTCCAGGTCCATGACGAACTCGTATTCGAAGTTCCGCTTGGGCAAGAGCAAGCCGCCGCAGTGGTGGTGCGCGCGGTGATGGAGCATGCCGCCGAGCCCGCGCTGACGCTCGACGTTCCGCTCGATGTCGAGGTCGGCTGGGGCGAGCATTGGGGCGCGGCGCATTGAGCCCGCCGCTCATCCCCGACGCCGCAAAGCCGCCGCCGAGCGCCGATCTCGCGGCGCTGGCGCGCGGCGGGCGGATAAATTTTTTCGGCTTCGTGCTGCGGTTGATTGCGCGGCTGCCGTTCCTGTTCATCGCCGGGCGGATCTATGGCGCCGAGGCGCTCGGCCGCTTCGCTTATGCCGTGCTGATCGTCGAATTCGCCGCGCAACTCGCCACGCTCGGGCTCAAACGCGGACTGGCGCAGCAGCTCGCGGTGACCGACAAGCCGCATGCCTGCGTAGTGTGGGACGCGCTGCTCGTCGCGGCGATCGGTTCGGCGGCGGCGATGGCATTGCTTGCCAGCCTGCCCCAGATAATGTTTCCCAACAGTGAAATCACCGGGCTCGAATGGATGGTTCCGGTGACCGTCATCGCGCTCGCCTGGTCGGACATCAGCCTTGCCGCGCTCGCTTATCGCAATAACGTTGGCGCGACGGTGCGGGCGCGAGCGATTGTCGAACCGTGGACGATCACCATCGCCGCCTTCGCCTGGTCGTTCATTTCGACCCGCGACGGGCTGATCATCGCTTACGCCTTATCAATGATCGGCGCGCTGATCGCCTCGATGATCCCATTCCTGCGCAGCTACGGCCTGCCTCACCATTGGAGTCCCCATCCCGGCGCGCTTTGGACAATGGCGCGACGCAACCTGCCCGTCGCCGCCGCCGACGCGGTCGAATGGGGCTCGCGCCGCATCGACATTGCAGTGCTCGGGCTGTTCTTCGCGCCGCAGGTCGTCGGCATCTATTATGTCGCGCAGCAGGTCGCCTCGCTCCCGTCGAAGCTCAAGACCAGTTTCGATCCGATCCTTGGCCCGGTGATCAGCCGCAATCTGGTCGCGGGCGACAAGGCCGCGGTCGCGCGCCAGGTTCGCCAGGTCGGCTTCTGGGTAATCGCCGCGCAGGGCGGGGTCGCCCTCGCGCTCGGTATTCCGGGAGAGGCAGTTCTGGGAGTGGTCGGCGCGGGATTCGTCGCCGGTACCGCGGCGCTGGGCTTCCTGCTTGCCGCCGAAGTCGTCGCCGCGACCGCCGCGGTGAGCGAGGCGGCGCTGATCTACACCGCGCGCCACCGCAATATGGTGATCAGCCTGACGATGATCGCCGTCGAAGCCGCGCTGGCCGCGCTGCTGATCGTTGCGATGCGCCGCCTCGGTTGGCCGACCATGTGGCAGGCGACCGGCCCCGCGATCGCGCTGATGCTGGCGCTCGCTTTCGCCGCGGTGGCAAAGTCGCGGCTGCTGGCAAAGCTGCTCGGTGCCGGCGTGTCGGGGTGGCGCTGGCCGCTGATCTGGGCGGCGCTGGCGGCGATGATCGTCGGCCAAGGGGTCGTCCGCCTACCCGAATGGGCGGAACTGATTGTCGGCATTCCCGCTATCCTCGCCGCCTTTGGCGCGGTGCTGTGGACGCGCGGCTTCGGCCCCGAGGACCGCGTCCTGTTCAGGATGCGCAAGGCCGACATCGCCGACTTGCGACTGCCCGACCCGAGCACCGGAGGCGACGCCCCGCGGTGATTAGTGGCGGAAGTGCCGCATCCCCGTGAACAGCATCGCCAGCCCCGCTTCGTCGGCGGCGGCGATGACTTCGGCATCGCGCATCGACCCACCAGGCTGGATCACCGCCGTTGCGCCGGCCTCGACCGCCATCAGCAAGCCGTCGGCGAAGGGGAAAAAGGCATCGCTCGCGACCGCCGATCCGATCGTGCGCGGCTCGGCCCAGCCCATCGTCTCGGCCGCCTCGCGGGCCTTGACCGCCGCGATGCGCGCCGAATCGCGGCGGTTCATCTGGCCCGCGCCAATGCCCACCGTGACGCCGTCCCTGGCATAGACGATCGCGTTCGACTTGACATGCTTGGCAACGGTCCAGGCGAAACGGCAATCGGCCAGCTCGCGCGGGGTTGGTGAGCGCTGGGTCACTACGCTGAGCATGTCGTCGCTCAGCATACCATTGTCGCGCGACTGGATCAGGTAGCCGCCGGCGATGCTCTTCAGGCTTAGCCCGCCGCGCGCGGCATCGGGCAATTGGGTCAGCAACAGGCGGAGATTCTTCTTTCGCGCAAAGATCGCGCGGGCTTGGTCGTCCGCCCCCGGCGCGACCACGACCTCGGTAAAAATGTCGCTGATCGCCTCGGCGGTGACGCCGTCGAGCGTCCGGTTGACCGCGATAATTCCGCCAAACGCCGACACGCTGTCACAGGCGAGGGCGGCGGCATAAGCTTCGGCCAGCGTTTCGCCGCTCGCCACGCCGCACGGATTGGCATGCTTGACGATCACCACCGTCGGCGGCCCATCGCGAAACTCGGCGACCAGTTCGAGCGCGGCATCGGCATCGTTGATATTATTATAGCTCAGCGCCTTGCCCTGGACCTGCTCGCCCTGTGGAATTCCCCGGTCGTGCGGTCCGGCGGGGAGGTAGAGTGCGGCATGCTGGTGCGGGTTTTCGCCGTAGCGCAGTTCGTCTCCGCGGGCCGCGGTCAGCGCCAGCGACGGCGGAAAACGCTCGTCCTGATCGGCAAAGGCGAACCACTGCGAAATCATCGCGTCATAAGAAGCAGTCAGCGCATAGGCCTTGGCCGCGAGCTTGCGGCGAAGGTCGAGGTCGGTGCCGCCGTGCGACTCAAGTTGCTCAAGCAACAGCGCATAGTCGCTGGGGTCGGTAACGATCGCCACGAAAGCATGGTTCTTCGCCGCCGAGCGGACCATCGATGGTCCGCCGATGTCGATATTCTCGATGATCGTGGCGCGGTCGGCGCCCTTGGCGACGGTCGCCTCGAACGGGTAGAGGTTGACCACGACGAGGTCGATGGCGGCGATACCGTGCGTCTCCATCGCCGCGGCATGCTCAGGGTTGTCGCGCACGCCGAGCAGCCCGCCATGGACCATCGGGTGCAGTGTCTTGACGCGTCCGTCCATCATCTCGGGGAAACCTGTAATTTCAGCGACGTCGCGCACCGAATGGCCCAGCGCGCGCAAGGCTGCGGCGGTGCCTCCGGTCGAGACCAGTTCGACATTATGTTTTGCCAGTCCCGCGGCAAGCACCTCAAGCCCCTCCTTGTCAGAGAGCGACAGTAAGGCCTGGCGGATGGGCACGATCGAGGTCATGGAACTTACGTCCTTCTTATTAGCTCGAGCGGCGGAACTGCCACGCAATCTCGCCGCCGACGCCCGACACTTCGCCGACCACGACCAGCTGGAGCGTCGCCACGGTTCGGCCGCGAGAATCGATGACGAGGCTTTCCTCGACCAGGATTGTCGCCCCGCGACAGCGGAAATTCCACGCCGGAGCGCCGGGCGAACGGAGAATCGCGCCCATCCCGTCGGCGGTCACGGTTGGCTCGATTCCCGGCGCGAGGTGAAAGCGGATCGCATAAGGCGCGGCCTCCTTAATCCGGCGCCGGCCCCTGGCGGTGAGGATATCCTCACCGCGAACTTCCTTGCCGTCATTGCCGAGCGAGAGGCGGCGCTGGTGGAGCAGACCGAAGCCCTTTACATAGCCGTCGTGGCTCGCTTCGAGCCTTGACGTATCATTATCCTCGCCGCGGTCGATGACCACGTCGGTGACACCCTTGCCGAGGCTGCCGTCGGGGAGGATCGCGGTCGAATTGGTGTCGTCGATGATGAGGGTCGAATGCGCCGCGGTGGTGCGCAGCGCGTCGACGAGCTTGCGCGGCAGGTCGGTCGGAAGCGGCCCCGGGCCGCCGCAATTGACCACCAGACGCTGCGACCCGTCGCTAATCTCGATTCCCAGGGTCGAGGCGCAGCCCGCCGCGGCCATGCGCGGCGGCGGCGGAGGAGCGGCGTCGAGTACGATCACCGTGCCGAGCGCGCTCATCCGTTGATAGCCCCAGCCACGCGCGGCGCGCAGCGGGCGCGCGCGGAGCCCGCAACCTTCGACGAGCGCGGCAAGCCGCTGGGCATCGCCGGGGTTTCCGCCCTGCCAGCTCGACAAAGCGCCATCGCCCATGGTGACCCCATGAAGCGCGGCGAGCGCGGCGGCGGCGGCATTCTCCAGCGCATCGGGAAGCGTCTGCTTGGCGGCAAAATAGGCGGCGCGAACGAGGCCGAGACGATCGACCAGCAGCATCTGCTCCTGGGGCGAGCGGCTCATCAGGCCGCCATCCTCATATTGCGCCGCCGACAGCGCGCGCATCAGCCCCGATTCGCCGCGCGTCAGTCGAGCCAACCCGCCCTGGATCGTCAGCGCGGCGGTGACCACGCCCGTCCAGGCGGTGATTCGCGGCAGGCCCGGGGCGGCTCGGTCGGCGTGGCTGTCGAGGTGCCGCGCGCCGCGCGCGAGCGTGTTGAGCAAGGCCGAGCGATAGCCGGTGTCGCGGCTCGTCAAGATGTACGGCGCATATGCCGTCCAGTAGAGGATGCGCTCCCCCCACAAGATGGGCGCCCAGGCGTCGTCGACCCGCGCGCCATGCGCGTTCAGCCAGCGCCCCACGATCGCTTCGGCGAGTTGCGCGCCTTTTTCGCGGCTGGCGGAGGCGGCGAGGTCGCGCAGCCAGCCGAATCCCTGAATCTCGTGAGCGAGCGGGCTGGTGCTGCCCAAGGTGGCAAAGTCGATCTCGGCCAGATTGACCGTCTCGCTCCCGACCAGCAGCCGTCCTGCAAGCAAGGCATCGCCGCGCGCGCGGTCGCCGATGACGTGGTCACGCGGCACCGTGACCAGCCGCAACGGCTGTCGCCCCGCACCGAACATCCGGCTGAGCAGCGACGGCCTGGCAAGCTTGCCGACAATATCGACGCTCATTCGGCGCCCCGCAACGCCTCGATGTTGGCGGCATAGCAATCGGGCCCACCGCGGAACGCCGCGGTTCCCGCGACGAGCACGGTCGCGCCCGCGCTGACCAGCGACCCGGCATTGACGGCGTCGACTCCGCCATCGACCTCGATCTCGACGCTCAGCCCGCGCTTTTCGACCATCGTCGCAATTGCCTCGACCTTCTTTATCTGGCTGGTAATGAACTTCTGCCCGCCAAACCCCGGGTTTACGCTCATCACCAGCACGAGGTCGATTTCGTCGAGGGCATAGTCGAGCATTTTCGCCGGGGTCGCGGGGTTGAGCGACACCCCAGCTTTCTTGCCGAGCGCCTTAATCCGCTGGATCGACCGATGGAGGTGCGGCCCCGCTTCGGGGTGAACGGTGATGATGTCGGCCCCCGCTTCAGCAAAGGCGTCAAGAAAGCCATCGACCGGCGAAATCATCAGATGGACGTCGAACGGCTTGGCGCTGTGCGGACGAAGCGCTTTCACCACCGCAGGGCCAATCGTCAGGTTGGGGACGAAATGGCCGTCCATCACGTCGATGTGGATCCAGTCGGCCCCGGCGGCGTCTATCGCGCGCACTTCTTCCCCCAATCGGGCGAAATCGGCGGACAGGATCGACGGCGAGATGAAGGGGCGGGTCATGCGCGCTGATCTGCCTTCATTCGCCGCCGCGGACAAGGTGCACCGCGAAGAAGCCGTCGAGCCCGCCTTTCTCCTCGATCATCCCCGGCAGGATGCGCAACCTGCCGCGCTGGTCTGGCGTCACGCCGTCAACGACCTGGACCGCGGGCTCGATGCGATAATCGGGCCGCTCGGCCAGGAAGGCGTCGATCTGGCGCTCGCCTTCCTCGGGCTCGAGCGAACAGACCGCATATACCAAGCTCCCCCCGGGCTTGACCCAGTCGGCGGCGTGGAGCAGCAGTTCGGCTTGAAAGGCGGCCATCTGGACGATGATCTCGGGCCGCGCGCGGTATAGCACTTCGGGATGGCGGCGGAAGGTGCCCGTCGCTGAGCAGGGCGCGTCGAGCAGCACCGCTTCATAAGGCTCGTCGGGCACCCACTCGCGCACGTCGCCGACGATGGTTTCGGCCTTCAGCCCGGTGCGCGCTAGATTCTCCGCCAGTCGGCTAAGACGACTTTCGCTGCGATCGAGCGCGGTCACCTCATGTCCCGCCGCCGCAAGCTGCATCGTCTTTCCCCCCGGAGCGGCGCAAGCGTCGAGCACGCGCCGCGCGCCCGACGGGACCATGCGCGCGGGGAGCGAGGCGGCGAGATCCTGGATCCACCACCCGCCGTCGTCATAGCCGGGCAGCCTCGTGACCGAGCTGCTGTCGTCGAGCCGCCGATGCAGCGGTGCTAGCGCGGTGCCGAGCGGATATTCCTCATCGCGCGCGAAACTAAGGTCGAGCGCGGGACGGCTGACGATCGCGCGGCGCGCGGCGGCGACGACTTGGGGTCCCCATGCGCGCGACCAGCGCTCGAACACCGGGCTAGGCAACAGCGCGAGGTCGATCGGAGCTATACCCTTGCGCAGCAACGTGCCCAACACGCCGTGGACCAGCTTGCGCGGCCCGCCATCGACCAGGGGCAAGGCTGTCGTGACCAGCGCATGGTCGGGCGTGCCGAGCCCGATCTTCTGCGCCAGCGCGAGGCGCAGCACCATCCGCGGCTTGGCATCGTCGGCCAGCGGCAGCCGCGTCGCACTGTCGATCAGGGCATCGAGGTCGGGCAGTCGGCGCAGCGTCTCGCCGACAATCGCGCTCGCCAGCGCGGCGTCGGCGGGAGGCAGTTTCCTGGCGTGCTGCGCGGCATTGTCCATCGTCTGGCCTCGCCGCAGGATCGCATCGAGCATTTTCAACGCCGCATCGCGCGCGGGGAGGCCTTCCAGTGCGGGGACGTCAGGATTTTGCATCGCGCCCCTTAGGCGCATATTGCCGCGGAATGAAACGCCCCGCTCATGTCAAACCGCCCGCGCACCTGTCGAAATCACCCCCGGTGCCGATCCCCGAAGCGGTCACCCCGCCCCCGCCCGGGGGCGAGGAGGATCGACTCGACCCGACGCGCTACGGCGATTGGGTCAAAAAAGGCATCGCGATCGATTTTTGACGGCAATCATGCTCTCATCGCATCCTTCACCGTCACCTAATGCGCTTCGGGCCGCGGGGGCCGCGCCATCAGCGTTTCAAGCACTTGCTCGATCGGCACCGCGCGCTTGAGCAAGGCGGCAACCGCCGCGACAATCGGCATGTCGATGCCTTTCTCCTGCGCGATGCGATGCAGCACTGGGGCGGTATGTGCGCCTTCGGCAACGGTGCGGCGATCGGCCATCAGCGCCGCGGCATCGCGCCCCTCGCCGATCGCCTTGCCGAGCGAGAAGTTGCGACTGTTCTCCGACGAGCAAGTCAAGACGAGGTCGCCCAGTCCCGACAGGCCCGCCAAGGTCTCGCGCCGGGCCCCCATTGCCAGCCCGAAGCGGGTCATCTCGGCGAACCCGCGCGCGATCAAGGCGGCGCGCGCATTCTGGCCCAGTCCGCGTCCCTCGACCACCCCGCAGGCAATCGCGAGAACGTTCTTGACCGCCCCGCCAATCTCCGCCCCCGCGACATCGTCTGAGGCGTAAATACGGAATTCGGGCAGCGCGAGGCGCTCGCGCAGGGTCTCGCCGAGCGCTTGGTCCTGACACGCCAGCGTCACCGCGGTCGGCAGCCTCGCGGCGACTTCATGCGCGAAGGTCGGCCCCGACAGCACTGCCACCGGGCTCGTCGGGCAGACATTGCGCGCGACCTGGTGGAGCATCAGCCCGCTGCCTTCCTCAATCCCCTTCGAGCACAGGATCAGCGGTATGTTTGGGCACGGCGAGCGCGATAGCACCGCGCGCATATGCTGCGCCGGAGTGACGACGAGCCACGCATCGGCGCCCGACAGGTCGGAAAAATTGCTTGTCGCGCGGATTGACGGGCTAAGCTTCTGGCCCTTCAGATAGACCGGATTTTCGTGGATCCGGTTGATCGCCGCGACGACGTCATCCTCGATTGCCCAGATCAAAGTCTCCTGTCCGCCCGCCGCCGCGACTTGAGCCAAGGCGGTGCCCCACGCCCCGCCGCCAATTACCGCCAGCCTGCCGATGGTCATGCCTTTACCCCTGCTCCACGAACCCTTTCGGCGTCGTCGTCGAGCGGCCAGCGAGCGCGCGCCGGGGCGTCGAGGCCGTCGATCAGGCCAGCGGCGAACCGCTCCGCCCCCGCCCAGCCGATCATCGCCGCATTATCGGTGCACAGCCACGCCGGTGGGACCGAGAAAGCGCGCCTTTCCTGCGTCGCGAGCAGTTCGAGCGCCGATCGCACCGCCTTGTTAGCCGCGACCCCGCCCGCGACCACCAGGGTCGGCGCGTCACTGATGCTGAGCGCACGCCGCGTCCGGTCGACGAAGCAATCGACCACCGCTTGCTGGAAGCTCGCTGCTATATCGGCGTTGGCATGATCGCCGCTCGCCACTGCGCGCTGCACCGCGGCCTTCAGTCCGGAGAAGGAAAAATGCGGTTCCTTGCTGCCCTTGAGCGGGCGCGGCAGCGGCACGGCGCAGGCGTCGCCCTCGCCGGCGAGGGCCTCGATCGCCGGGCCGCCGGGATAGCCGAGGCCCATCGACTTGGCCGCTTTGTCGAACGCTTCCCCCGCGGCATCGTCGATCGTCGTCGCGAGGCGGCGATAGCGGCCGACCCCGCTGACCTCAAGCAATTGGCAATGCCCGCCGCTCGCGAGCAATAAAAGATAGGGGAAGTCCAGGTCGCGATCGACCAATCGAGGGCTCAATGCGTGACCTTCGAGATGATTGACCGCGATCAGTGGCTTGCCCGCCGACAGCGCCAAGCCCTTACCGGTTAGCAGTCCGACCATCACCCCTCCGATCAATCCCGGACCCGCGGTCGCGGCGATCGCATCAACCTCGCCGATCGCGATATCGGCTTCGGCAAGGACCTGGCGGACGAGACCGGGAAGAATTTCGACATGCGCCCGCGCGGCGATTTCGGGGACCACCCCGCCGAACGGGCGGTGGGCGTCATTCTGCCCGACCACCGCCTGTGCCAATATCTGGCGTTCGCTCGTCACTAGCGCGGCGGCGCTGTCGTCGCATGATGATTCAAGGGCAAGGATCAGCGCCATCAGCGATGCCCTTTGCCTCAAGCGGGCGGTTTGCGCTAGCGCGGCGCCGTGGTGACGACTTTGACTCTTGGCACGCGCGGATCGCCGCTGGCGCTGGCGCAAGTGCGGATGGCGGCGTTAGCGCTTGAGCAGGCGCACGGCTGGCCGCGCGGGAGCGTCAATATCGTGACTATCCGCACCAGCGGCGACCGCATCCAGGACCGCCCGCTTGCCGAGGTCGGGGGCAAGGCGCTGTGGACCAAGGAGCTCGACCTCGCGTTGCTCGCCGGCGAGACCGACTGCTCGGTCCACTCGATGAAGGATGTCGAAAGCGATCGCCCCGCGGCGCTGCGGATTGCGGCGATGTTGCCGCGCGCCGACGTCCGCGACCGGCTTATTGGCGCGGCGACGATCGACGATCTGCCGCACGGCGCAGTGGTCGGGACCAGCTCGCCGCGCCGCGCGGCGCAAGTGCGGCGTATCCGACCCGACCTCAAGACCGTCTCGATCCGCGGCAATGTCGACACAAGGCTGGCCAAGTGCGTGGCGGGCGAAGTCGACGCGACCCTGCTCGCCGCCGCCGGGCTCGACCGGCTTGGGCACGGCGAAGTCGGCAGCGCGATCGCGATCGACGTCATGCTGCCCGCTCCGGCGCAGGGGGCGGTCGGGATAGAATGCCGCGCCGGCGATCTCGGCACCCTCGCCTTGCTCAGCGCGATCGACCATGCCGAGACCAGCGCCGCGGTCGCCGCCGAGCGCGCCTTCACGCTTGCGCTCGGCGGAACCTGCCACTCGCCAATCGCCGCGCTGGCAATGATCGACGGCGAGCACATCGACTTCCGCTGCGAGATTTTCAGCGAGGACGGTGCCGACCATCTTGCCGACGCCGCACGCTTCGCGGCCGGCGACCTCGCCGCCCCCGCCACGCTAGCCAAAGCGATGCTCGGCCGCGCTCCGCCGTCGATCCGAATATTATTTGAGCGCGGATGAAGCCGCTGCTCATCCTCCGCCCCGAGCCAGGCAATAGCGCCACCGCGGCACGCGCGCGGGCGATGGGGCTTGAGGCGGTACGATGCCCCTTGTTCGAGGTTGAGCCGCTCGCATGGACCGCGCCAGACGCCGCCGAGTTCGACTTTCTGCTCCTTACCAGCGCCAACGCGCTCCGCCACGGCGGGGCACAGCTTCCCACGCTTACCAGGCTTGATGTGCTCGCGGTCGGCGCTGCAACCGCCGACGCGGCACGCGCGGCGGGCTTCACCGTGGCAATGACCGGCGATGGCGGCGTCGATGCGTTGCTCGGCGCGCTTCCCGGCGAGCGGCGGTTGCTTCAACTCTCGGGTGCTGGCCATGTTCAGTCGGCGACGCGCCACCGGATCGAGCGCATTGTCGTCTATCGTTCAGTGGCGGTCGCAGCAACATTGCCTACCGGCCGGGCGGTAGCGGCCGTCCACAGTCCGCGCGCGGGCGCTCGCCTCGGCGACCTTGCCCCCATCCGCGCCGAGATCGCGATTGCCGCGATCAGTCCGGCGACGGCCGCCGCGTGCGGCACAGGCTGGGCCGCGCTCGAAGCGTCCGATCACCCTAACGATTTCGCCCTGCTGGCTCTCGCCGCTCGGCTGTGCAAAGATTGACGCGATGAGTGTCACGACTTCCCGACCGCTAGCCAGCTTGACCGCGCGCATCGCCTGGGCCCTGCTGCTATTGCTTGCGGGTGCCGCGCTCGCGGTGTGGGGGCTGTCGCGGTGGGATGCCGGCGCGCGCTTCCTTGGCATATCCCCCGCTGCCACGCCGATCGGCGTGCCGCACCTGATTTCCGGGCCGGCCGTTATTGCCGCGCCGTCTATTGTCGAAGCCCAACGCATCGC